>JBPCWZ010000179.1:0-4256 GCA_051009015.1 Gammaproteobacteria bacterium
CCGCCGCGCAAGCCGCCCCGCCGCCGCCCGCCAAAACCGCGCATCCATCCCGACACCATGCAGCAAAACCACAACCCCGTTAGCGGCATTCCCCCGCCCGCCAACAAAACACCCTTCCGCAAAGTCCATCGCCATAGCCGCATTGTATCGCAATGCCGCCGTTATTTGTCATTCCTGTCCCTGATGATATTTTTATGGGAATGACGGGTTGTTTTTGCGGTTATACCAAACCCTCAAACAATTGCACCTGCACAATATCGCCCTTTGCCGCGCCGTCCGATTCTTCGGGCAAAACTACGAAGCAATCGGCGTTTGCCATTGATGATAATATGCCTGAGCCCTGGTCGGCGGCGGGGGTTGCCAGCCATTTGCCGTTTTCGTCCTGTCGCAAAGTTGCGCGTTGAAACTCTGTTCTTCCTTTGACTTTTCGCATATCGGCGGCGGCGGTTGCGGGGAAAAGCGGGGGGGGGGTGATATTGCTTCTGCCCGCTTTCTTCCACAATGCGGCGGCGGCGAACTGATAAAAACAAACCATGACGGAAACCGGATTGCCGGGCAAGCCCAAAAAATCCACTTCGCCGACTTTGCCATAAGCCAAAGGACGGCCCGGGCGCATTGCGACTTTCCAAAACAACACTTCGCCGCGCGATGCCAAAACTTGGCGGATAAAATCCGCTTCGCCGACAGATGCCCCGCCGCTGCTGATGATAAAATCCGCATCCTTTGCGGCGGTATCAACCGCGCTTTCAATTTTGCCGATATCATCCGGCACAACGCCAAGATCCAGCGCGTCAAAACCCATCCGCTCTATCATCGCCAAAAGCGTATGACGATTGGAATCGTATATTTCGCCGTGCCCGAGTTTGCCTTTTTGTTTTCCCGCCTCGCGCAACTCGTCGCCGGTGGAAAAAAACGCCACTCTTAAACGGCGAAAAACTTCCGCCCGCCCGACTCCCAAAGATGCCATCAAACCGATATGCGCGGGGCGGCACAACTGACCGGCGCAAACGGCAACGGCATTTTCGGGCAAATCTTCCCCGGCAAAACGGCAATGCAAAAAGCGGCGGCGTTTGCCGGAAGTTATCGCTACTTGCGATTTGCCGCCATCGCGCGTTTCTTCAACCGGCACGACAATATCCGCGCCAGTCGGCAAAGGCGCGCCGGTCATAATCTTTATGCATTCGCCGCCCGCAACTTCGCGGGCGCACGGGCGTCCGGCAAAAGATTCGCCGACAATATTAAGCATTACTTCCCCATCGCCGATATTGCCAATGTCGCCAATGTCGTCAAAGCGGCAGGCAAAGCCGTCCATCGCCGAGTTGTCAAAAGCCGGCACATTAAACGGCGCGATAATATCCGCCGCCAAAACCCGCCCGGGCATCCGCCGCAGGGCGACATCTTCGCGCTGTGTTATTGGCAAAACGCCGTCCAATATCCGCCGCCTTGCATCCGCCACCGAAAGCCACTTTTGCATAAAGGGATATTATGCCAAAAAAAACCCCCTTGAAAAACACCGCCGCCATCCGCACATTGCACTGCGAAGGAGATAAAACACAATGCACTTTCCCATACCAACCAACCCGTTCGCCTTGTTTGACCGCGCCGTTCCGGCGGGGTTTTCGGTGGATATCAGCGAAACCGACGACAACTATGTGCTTCGCGCCGAGTTGCCGGGGGTGGAAAAAGACAATGTCGCCGTTGATATCAACGACGGCGTGATAACCGTCAGCGCCGAGTTTGCCGCCGCAAAAGACGGCAGGCAACTGCGCGCCGAGCGCGTCAGCGGCAAAGTGCGGCGCAGTTTTGTTTTGCCGGTTGATGCCGCGCCGGACAAAATCGCCGCGCAGATGACAAACGGCATTTTGGCTCTGACGGTGCCAAAAGCCGAAGACGCCAAAACCCGCCGCATCAACATCCAATAATCAAGCGGAAAAAAGCCAAAGCGCGCCGCGCCAAACCCCGCGGCGCGCTTTTTTATTGCATTCCGCCGCCGCCCGCCCGCCTTTTTTGCCAATGTCGGCGGCGATACAAAAAGCCCGAAAACGGCAAAACAAGGCGGGGATTTATGCCAAACGCGGGCGAAAGCGGGTATAATCATATTATTACAAACAACCGCGACAAACGGAAAATACACCGGACAATGCCCGAAAAGAAAGATGCCACGCCGCCCGCGCGCGTTCTGCCGCGCGTTTTGGCGGTTTTGGCTTTTGCCGCCGCCGCCGTCATCGGCATAACGCCCGATGATGCCGCCGCACAGGACAGGGCAACCATTATCTATTCGGCAACGCCGACCGCTGTTGTGAGCGTCCGCAGTATTAATCATTTCACTCCCCCTGACTCCCCGCCCGAATTGGTTTTTATTGGCACAACCCCCGGGATAATGACGGTGACGGTTTTTGGCGTTACCGGCACGGTTAACGCCGATGGTAACAACTTTCGCCCGCTACCGGCAGGGGCAACCGGCATTTTGCTTGTTACTTTGGACATTTTTACAAACTGCAGCATTGCCGAAGGTTGCGGCGGTCGTTTTGGTTTGATTGGCAATACCCCCGCGGCACGATTAGCCAATTTTATTACCCTTAGCGGCGCGACCCTATCAGCGTATGCCGAAGCATTTTCACGCTACCATACAGATTTTCGTAGCCCTCACCTTAGAAGCATAGGGCTTTTGGAAATGTTTCAGGGCGAACCTCTGCTTTATCATCTAATAACGACAGGGCAAGATGAGCAACTTGGTATTGTGCTGGTATCCTTTATTAACTGGGCTCCGAAAGGCATCTTTGATAATGTCGTATCAGTAGGTTCAAACGCCGAGGGCTTGATGCATCGCGCCGCTATAAACCTGAATACTACCGCGATATCCGTGTTGCTTACTATCCACGATGTGGGGGGAGTTCCAAGAGTGAATCCAAATCGCCGGGGAACTGACGGACGCACGCCATTGATATATTTGATTAGCACCGGTCTTGCAGGCACGGAAGGGCGAGCAAATGCTACGGTTGCATTATCCATCATGTTGACAGATGCCAGAATTCACCTCAATTTGGGTATTACGGGCAACGATGGAAAAACGGCGCTTGATATCGCCACAGAGCGAAGCGAAAATCCTTTTGCGGCAGTAATGATTAACCAGTTAGTGGCGAGGGGCGCGACATGCTCCGAGAATAATACAAGCCCGCTATGTCCGGGCGGCGGCACCGGTTTTCAACCCGCATCTTTGCCAAACAGCGTTTTCGTTATTCGCGATGACGATGATTTGACGGAACCGGGGCTTGTCGCCAAATTAGTCATTTTGAGCGGCGGGGGCAATGTTATCGGCGTATTATCCCACCCGGGGCAAAACGGCAAACTTAACCTGAAACTAAAAACCGCCGTCATCGTCTTCCCCAAAAATCCCGACACTCCCATAAACTAACCCCGTCATTTTGTCATTCCGGCGACGGTGGCAATGGCGATATTAAAAGTTGTCTTTCCAACTTCGCAGTGTTGCGAAAACTTCAATGTCGTCGGCGGGCGGGCGGCGAAGGTGTTTTTTGGCGGCTTTTACAACTTCGCCGCTATGCACGCGCAAAAAAGGATTGGTTGCTTTTTCTTCGCCGATGGTTGATGGCACGGTCGGCTTTTTCGCCGCCCGCAACTTTTGCACTTTGTTGATGCGCTCGGTCAGGGCGGCATTGTTTGGTTCAACGGCGCGGGCGAATCTTAAATTGCTTTCGGTGTATTCATGCCCGAAATAGATTTTGGTATCATCCGGCAAACCGGCAAGCAATTGCAAAGTGTGATGCATTTGCGCCGCCGTGCCGCCCAAAAGCCGCCCGCAACCGCCGCCGAATAACGCATCGCCGCAAAACAAAACGCCCTCGCCGTAAAAAGCGATGTGTTCCGCCGTATGTCCCGGCACTGCCAAAACCCGAAACGACATTCCGCAAACTTCCACACTATCGCCGCCGCCGACAATCTTTGCATTTGTCATTCCCGCCGGTGCATAAACCGGCGCATCGGCAAAAACCCGCCGCACTTCGTCCAAGCCGCCGATGTGGTCGTAATGCAAATGCGTTATCAACACCGCCGCAACTTGCAGCCGGTGTTTTGTCAAAAAAGCCAAAACCGGCGCGGCATCGCCGGGATCCACAACAACCGCGCTTCCGGCAAAGTTGCCGCCGCCGCCCGCCAAATGGATATAATTGTCGGCAAGAGCCGCAATGGAAAAAACGCGCACACACCAATGATACCCAAATGCTGATACAAAAAGACGG
>JBPCWZ010000180.1:0-6774 GCA_051009015.1 Gammaproteobacteria bacterium
TTTTGTTATAGCCCTGAAAGGGCGTCCTGTTCATAGCACGGGGCAACGCCCCGTGAGTCGGCATTTCAATTAATCAAGCCCTGAAGGGGCGTCCCATTCTTTTGCAGGGCAAAGCCCGGCAAAAACCGCAAAGCCAAAACCCCGCCCGTTTTGACCAATTCGCCGCCGTTGTTTTCGGTCGCCCTTTCAGGGCTTATTTGTTTAATACGCCAATTCACGGGGCGTTGCCCCGTGCTATGAACAGGACGCCCTTTGCAGGGCTTATTAACAATGATTATCGCCCCCTACAATGATTATCACCCCCGATGGCGTTATAACAAATGCGCCAGTGACAATTATCCCCCCGGTGTTATTGTTATCGCCCTGCCGAGTTGTTGCGGGGGCGGCAGTTGGCTGTGGGCTTTGGCGAGGGCTGTGGCTTTTTTTAGTATGTTTTTATCCGGCTCGCAAACGCGCCTTGTTTGCATATTTACATGCAAAAGCAAATGTTCGCCTGTTGCCAGCAGTGTGGGGTTTTTGTCGTGCAGAAAAAGGCGGTGGAATAGATGGAGTTTTTTGCCGGCTGCCAGTACTTGTGTGTCGGCAAAAACGCGCTGACCGGCGCAAACTTCGCTTAGATGGCAAATGTGCGTCTCTGCCGTAAAGTAGGATTTGCCGCCTTTGATATATGCCATGTCCGCGCCGATAAGGCGCATTAACTCGTCGCTCGCTTCGCTGAAACACTGCAGATAACGGCTTTCGTTAACATGCCCGTTATGATCCGTCCATTCCTGCGGTATCAGTTGCGAAAAGGTGCGCACCGGTTTGTTGTCAAATGTCCGCACTTTTGGCGCGCGCAAATGAAGTTGTGTTTCATAATCGGCGAGTATCTTTCCCGCGCCGCTTTCTTTCGCCCGCAACGCCCGCAGTATTGCCGTCAAATTACCATCGCGCAACCTTGCAAGTTGCGCCGCCGTCATCATCCCCGATTGTACATCCGATTGTTCGGCGAGTTTGCCGATAAATGATTCGTCCATCTTTGGCACATTGGTCAATTTACTCCAGGGCCATTGCAGCGCCGGGGCAAACTGCCGCAAAAAATGCCGCATCCCGCCTTTGCCGCCGCCTGCGCGGTAAGTTTCAAAAACACCCATCTGCGCCCAGCGCAAGCCAAAACCCATGCGCACCGCATCGTCTATTTGCGCCGTTGTCGCAATGCCGTCTTTTACCAGCCACAATGCTTCGCGCCATAATGATTCCAAAAGGCGGTCGGCGACAAAAGCCGGAACTTCTTTTTCTATCACCATCGGATGCATTCCCAAAAAGCGGCAGTATTTTGCCGCCCGCTTTGTTGTTTGCGGCGCGGTTTGTTTGCCGCCGATGACTTCCACAAGCGGCAGGAGATAAACCGGATTGAACGGATGCATGACAACAAAGCGCCGCGGATGATGCATATTCTCCTGCAGTTGCGACGGCAAAATGCCGGAAGTGGATGACGACAAAAGCGCATCGGGCGGCGCGGCGCTTTCTATCGCCGCATATGCTTTGCGCTTTGTCGCCATATCTTCCGGCGCGCTTTCAATAATCCACTGCGCATCGCGGACGGCATCTTTGATATTGTTATAAAATAACACTTCGCCGCGCGGCGGCGGCGGGGCGTTAATCAATTGTTCCATCGCGATATTGGCGTTTGCCAAAACTTCAACCGCGTCTTTTTCGGCATTTTTCGCCGGGTCATAAACCGCAACATTGACGCCGTTATATGCCAGCCGCGCCGCCCATCCCGCGCCGATGACGCCCGCGCCGGCAATGGCGGCTTTTTTTATCATTGCGGCGGAAGGAGTGTGCGTTTTTTCAGCGCAAGTTTGGCGCGCACTTCGTCGGGGGAAAGAATGCGCGCGCCCATATTGCAAACAATAGTCGCCGCCTTTTCCACCAGTTGCGCATTGCTCGCCAAAACGCCGCGGCTGAGATATAAGTTGTCTTCCAAACCAACGCGGACATTGCCGCCGCAAAGCACCGCCGCCGCCGGATATGCCTGCGCGTTTTTGCCGATGGAAAAAGCGGAGAAAACACAATCCGGCGGCAGGTTGTTAACCATCGCCATCAGCGTGTTCATATCATCGGGCGCGCCCCAGGGAATGCCCATGCACAACTGCCACAATGCGGGCGGCATAATCGCGCCCTCAATAATCAGTTGTTTGCCAAACCACAAATGCCCGCTGTCAAACACTTCTATTTCGGGGCGCACTTCCATCTGTGTCATCTTTGCCGCCATCTCCCGCAACATCGCCGGAGTGTTTGTCATCACATAATCGCCGTGCCCGAAGTTCATCGTCCCGCAATCCAGCGTGCATATTTCCGGACGGCATTCGGCAATGTGCAAAAGACGCTCGCTTGCGCCAGCCATGTCGGTGCCGTTTGCCGGCGGCAGGGGGTTGTTTGTGCCGCCAAGTATCAAATCACCGCCCATTCCGGCGGTCAGGTTCAACACAACATCGGTCTGAGAATCGCGGATGCGTTCGGTTATTTCGCGAAAGAGTGCGGGTGCGCGCGAGGGTTTGCCGGTTTGCGGGTCGCGGACATGACAATGCACAACCGCCGCCCCCGCCTTTGCCGCTTCCAATGCCGACTTTGCGATATCGCGCGGCGAAACCGGCACAAAGCCCGATTTGCCCGCCGTATCGCCCGAGCCGGTAACGGCGCAAGTAATAAAAACCTCCCGATTCATCGCCAAACCCATCGCATCCCTCCCCGTGTTTTCCGCCGCAAATTATACCCCCGCCGATTGTAGCAAACCAATGGCGAAAATCTGCCGCCATCATCCGCCGCATTTGCGCGCTGATATTGCCGGAAGACCAACTGAACAAAAACTACCAAACCATAAAAACATCCGCAGGCAAAAAAACCCTTTAAGACCGTCATTCCCGCGAAAGCGGAAATCTAACGCGCCCGCAAGGGCGCCCCTTCGGGGCTTTAATTACGAGCGCGCTTTGCGCACTCTGCGGTTTGCCATTTGCGGCGGATTCTCCGCCGTTTGCGCTTTCGCGCAAATAGCCAAATGGCAAGGGTTTGGATTCCCGCTTTCGCGGGAATGACAACTTATAGTTATTGATTATCGCGCAAGCGATAATCCGGCGCATTGTTGCAAAGCAACAATGCCGCGCCCGCCAAAGTGGGCGCACCTTGTCATTCCCGCACAAGCGGGAATCCATCGGGCGAAGTGAAAAGGCGCAGGCGGCGAAAACGATGGCACTCAAACGCCGCCAATTATGACAAAAGGCGCAAAAATGATAAAAATAACAAAAAATCGGTTAAAATCTCCCGAATGCTTATAGCCACCTTTCCGCGCCGCCTCGCGCTCGCCCTGTTTTGCATTATCTTCGCCCTGCCGCAAATCCCGGCGGTACAGGCGGGGGAATGGGAGATTCTCAACAAAGAGGTGCTTGCGCTTGCCAAAAGCGCCGAATACGCCAAAGGCGTCAAACTGGCGAAAAAGGTGCTGAAACTTGCCGAACAGGAAAAAGGACTAAACCACCCGGACACGGCAACTTCGCTAAACAACTTGGCATTGTTGTATTACAACCAAGGCGATTATAAAGCGGCTTTGCCACTCTATCATCGGTCACTGGCGATAAGAGAATCGGCATTAGGAAAAAATCATCCGGATGTGGCGCAATCGCTAAACAACTTGGCATTGTTGCATTACACGCAGGGCGATTATAAAGCGGCATTGCCGTTATATCGCCGGACTCTGGTGATAATGGAATCGGCGCTGGGAAAAGACCATCCGGGTGTGGCGACTGCGCTAAACAACTTGGCAGAGTTGCATCGGACACAAGGCGATTATGATGCGGCGTTGCCGCTATATCGCCGGTCATTGGCGATAAGAGAATCGGCATTGAAAAAAAATCATCCGGATGTGGCGCAATCGCTAAACAATTTGGCATTGTTGCATTACACGCGAGGCGATTATGAGGCAGCATTGCCGCTATATCGTCGGTCATTAGCGATAATGGAATTAGCATTGGGAAAGAATCATCCGGATGTGGCGCAATTGCTGAACAACTTGGCATTGTTATATCAGACACAAGGCGATTATGATGCGGCGTTGCCGTTATATCGCCGGTCATTGGTGATAATGGAATCGGCATTGGGGAAAGGCCATCCGCGTGTGGCACTATCGCTAAACAACTTGGCAGATTTGCATCAGATACAAGGCGATTATGAATCGGCATTACCGCTATATCGCCGAGCATTGGTGATAACCGAAAAGGCATTGGGGAAAGACCATCCGAGTGTGGCGACTACGCTATACAATTTGGCATTGTTGTATCAGACACAAGGCGATTATGATGCGGCACTGCCGCTATACCGCCGGGCGTTGGCGATAGAAGAATCGGCATTAGGGAAAGACCATCCAAGCACGAAAGTGACTCGCGATAACTTAGCGGAGTTATACGATGAAATGGGCGAAAAAGCCAAAGCCGCCGCTTTGCGGGCGGGGAAATAAAATGCAAGCCCCCGAAATCAGGCGCATACTTCTTGGTGAAAAGTGCTATTTTCACCCGGGAATCCCGCCGGTTTTTTCAAGCAAAATGTTTGCCAAAGAATCCGATAATTTTTCGGATTCGTGGCAAGCAAAATCGTCTCCCGCCACGGTGCCAGAACGATACATATATGCCCAGGGCGGGCGGCGCCGGGACATACGGATTCCGAATCCTGCCAGCCAATTTTATGTTGCTGATGTCATTGCCAAAAATTGGCAGAAAATTCGGCGGCATCTGGGGGATAGCAGCATATCCGAATCAGGGTGCGATATCAGCCACGAGCAGGGAGTGCATATAACCCCACACAGGGAATTGGCGGCGAAGCGGCTTATGGCGATTGCCGGTCATAGCCACATACTTAAAACCGATATCGGGAACTTCTTTCCCTCCGTCTATACCCATAGCGTTTCGTGGGCGATATATGGTAAAAAGTTGGCAAAAAAGAACCGCAGAAATACGCGGTGGTGGGGTAATGTCTTGGACGAGGCAATCCGTCAATGCAACGACCAACAAACTTCGGGCATTCCCATTGGCCCCGGCACATCGCACATTGTTGCCGAAATTATTATGGCAAAGATTGATGCGCATGTGCAAACAAAACTGAAAGCGTCGTCAATCGCCGGATACCGTCATGTTGATGACTATTTTCTTTGCTTTGATTCCAAAAAGAAAGCCAAGAATGCCCTCGCCGCCATTGAAAAAGCGGCGGCGGAGTATGAACTTGGTATAAACGCACGGAAGACGCAAATTCTGAAATCCATGGAATTTATGGAAGAATCGTGGCCGCGCAAACTGAACGCCATTGGCGCATATAGGAGAAGGGCGAAAATTACTAACTGGCTGACGCAATTTGCGTCAGAGGCATTTTACCTTGCCAAGAAATATCCCGGGGATAGCGTGATGAAGTATGCGCTTAAAATATTAAGGGGGATGCCACTGCCGAAGAAAGGACATCCCTTGCGTATGGATGATTGGACTCTGTATGAAAGCATTCTTATCCGCATTATGTCCGCTTATCCGTACACAGTGGATAGAGTGGCGGAGATTTTGCGGAAATGCCAAAAAAAGGGGTATCCCTTGGATAAGAAAAAATTGTCTGGCGCAGTGTCGGCGTTAATCGTGCAACATGCGCCGCTGGAACACCACAGCGAAGTTGCCTGGGCGCTTTGGCTTGCCAAAGTTGCCGAATTGGATATCACACCAAAGGCGGCGCATTTCCTGCCGAAAGTCAATAGCGGCGTATGTGCGTTATTGGCACTGGATAACAGAGAAAACAAAAGAATTAAAAAAGCAAAAATAGACATTACGCCTTGGTGCGAGCATTTGTCAAAGGGCGGGCTGATAGACCAATGCTGGTTGCTCGCTTATGAAGCACCCAGAAAAGAGTGGTTGCGCAACAACAAGGCATATATTGAGCAGTCCGATTTTTTCTCCGAACTGCACGAGTGGAACATTAGTTTTTATGACGAGGACAACGATGACGCTGACTTTGGCGAATCTTCCGACTTTGGCGAATCTTCGCATCCATAATCCATACCTTCGCTATTTGCGGCAAGGCAAAAAACTGCGCCCGACAAAAAACACGGGCGCGGCATTGTTGCTTTGCAACAATGCGGCGGATTATCGCCGGCGCGATAATCAATAATCGCAGGGCGGGTTTTGCCAACATCGGCAACGCACAATAATCGCAAGGCGGGGTTTTTCGTAATATCGGCGGAGTGCAATGTCAAAGCCCGGTAAGGGCGTCATTTTGTCGTAGTATAATACGCCGCTGATATTTTTGCCAATGCTTTCCGCCGGAGAAGAATCAATGCCGAAAACCGCCAAAACGCAAGTTGCCAAAGGGCAAAACGCCAAAATACAAGCCAAAGGACAAAACGCCAAAGCGGGCGCGGCTTTGCCGGTGCTGATAGACGGGCGGTTTTTGCAAAGTCGGGCGCGGGATTTTGTGCCGGTTGTCAATCCGGCTACGCAGGAAATACTTGCCCGCGCGCCATTGACGACGCCCGCCGAACTGGACAATGCCGTGCGCGGCGCAAAAGCCGCTTTTTTGCAATGGCGCGATACGCCCCTGTCGGCGCGGATGCGGCTGATGCTGGATTATCAAAGGTTGCTCAAAGAAAACATGCAGCCGCTTGCCGAACTTGTCGCCAAAGATAACGGCAAAACGCTGGAAGATGCCCGCGGCGATGTCTTTCGCGGCATTGAAGTTGTGGAGCATGCTTGTTCTCTGCCGTCTTTGATG
>JBPCWZ010000181.1:0-7352 GCA_051009015.1 Gammaproteobacteria bacterium
GTTTATTCGCCTTTGCGGGGTTTTATTATGGCGAAAGGTGCGCCCGCTTTGGCGGGTGCGGCATTGTTGCTTTGCAACAATGCGGCGGATTATCGCTTGCGCGATAATCAATATGCCGCTTAATATATCGCCAATATGTCGCTGGCGGTTTATGGCGGGATGTCGTATGTTTGTAGTATAATACGCCGCTGATATTTTTGCCCACGCTTTCCGCCGGAGAAGAATCAATGCCGAAAACCGCCAAAATACAAGTTGCCAAAGGACAAAACGCCAAAGCGGGCGCGGCTTTGCCGGTGCTGATAGACGGGCGGTTTGTGCGCAGTCGGGCGCGGGATTTTGTGCCGGTTGTCAATCCGGCTACGCAGGAAATACTCGCCCGCGCGCCATTGACGACGCCCGCCGAACTGGATAATGCCGTGCGCGGCGCAAAAGCCGCATTTCTGCAATGGCGCGATACGCCCCTGTCGGCGCGGATGCGGCTGATGCTGGATTATCAAAGGTTGCTTAAGGAAAACATGCAGCCGCTTGCCGAACTTGTCGCCAAAGATAACGGCAAAACGCTGGAAGATGCCCGCGGCGATGTCTTTCGCGGCATTGAAGTTGTGGAGCATGCTTGTTCTCTGCCGTCTTTGATGATGGGCGAAAGCGCGGAGAATGTCGCAAACGGCGTTGATACCCATAGCATTCATCAGCCGCTCGGCGTTTGTCTCGGGGTGTGCCCTTTCAACTTTCCGGCGATGATTCCTTTGTGGATGTTTCCGCTTGCCGTCGCTTGCGGCAATGCTTTTGTGCTAAAGCCGTCCGAACAAACGCCGCTGGCGGCGATGCTTTTGGCGCGCTTGTTTGTCAAAGCCGGCGCGCCGCCGGGGATTTTGCAGGTTGTGCATGGCGGCGGCGAACAAGTCAATGCGCTTTTGGCGCATTCGGATATTCGGGCGGTGTCTTTTGTCGGCTCTGTGCCGGTCGGGCGGCATATCTATCGCGAAGGTTGCCGCAACCTAAAGCGCGTGCAGGCGCTTGCCGGCGCCAAAAATCATCTGGTTGTCATGCCCGATGCCGACAGGGAACAAACGATTAATGCCCTGGTCGGCGCATCTTGCGGCGCAGCCGGACAGCGATGCATGGCGATAAGCGTTGCCGTGATGGTCGGCAATACCAAAAAGTGGCTGCCCGATATCGCCCGGGCAATGGCAAAAGCCCGCCCCGGCGTGTGGTCGGACAAAAATGCCGCTTTCGGTCCCGTCATCAGCCAAACCGCCCGCGAGCGTATTGTTTCACTCATCGCCGCCGGAAAAGCCGAAGGGGCGCAGTGTCTTTTGGATGGCTCGGAATGCCGCGTCAAGGGGTATCCCAATGGCAACTGGGTCGGTCCTACGCTTTTTGCCAAAGCCAAGCCGAAAATGCGCATTTATCGCGAGGAGATATTTGGCCCGGTGTTGATAACAATGGAAGCCGCCGGTTTGGACGAAGCATTGGCGGTTGTCAATGCCAATCCTTGCGGTAATGGCGCGGCGATATTTACTTCTTCCGGTGCGCAAGCGCGGCGTTTTCAGAATCGGGTGGAAAGCGGGCAGGTCGGTATCAATGTGCCGATTCCCGTGCCATTGCCGTTTTTTTCTTTTACCGGCTGGAAGGAGTCGTTTTATGGCGATTTGCATGTCTATGGCAAGCAAGCGGTGCGGTTTTTTACCGAAACCAAAACCATCACTTCCCGATGGTTTGCGCCCGGCAGTGCCGCCGCCGCCAATATGACCATCCGCCTGAAATAAGCGGACGCTTGCGACAACCGCGCATTCATCGCCGAAACCCGCCGCAAAACCCTGCAAAAAAGGCATATATTACTAACGATTTTATAACCTTTTTGATATTGACATTCCGATAAAAATCGTGTTTAATTACCACCGATGAGTGAGATGACATATCACGACCTGCGCCGGAGCGCGGGGCTTGTGCCGAGTTTGTCGGCGCAGGTTGCGCGCGAGATAGGCAGCCGCATTGTCGCCGGGGTCTATCCGCCCGGTGATTTGATAGAAGGCGAGGCGGTTTTGTCCGTCCGCTACAAAGTCAGCCGTTCGGTGATTCGCGATGCCGTCAAGGTGCTTGCCGGAAAGGGGCTTTTGGATGCGCGGCGCGGCATCGGCGTGCGTGTGCGCGCCCGCGAGAACTGGGGTTTGCTGGATGATGATGTTTTGGCATGGCATCAATCCCTGCCGCCGAATCGCGAGTTTTTGCGCCAGTTGATGGAAACTTGCGCCATCTTTGAACCCAAAGCCGCCCATTATGCCGCGCAAAGGGCAACGCCCGAAGATATCGCCGCCGTCAATACGGCATGCCACAACCTGCAACAAGCGACAGGCGGCGCGATGGAAAAATACGCAACGGCGGAGGGAATGTTTCATCGCGCCGTCATGCGCGCCGCCCATAACGAGTTTTTGACGGCGGTTGAGGGTATTGTCTATTCCGCTCTTTTGATGATGGTGCGCTTTTATGACCCGCGCGAAGACAAAAAAGCCATGCAACTGCACAGGGATATCGCAAGTGCCATAACGGCGGGCAAGCCCGACAAAGCCGAAAAAGCAATGGCGGCGCTTTTGGCAAATGCCGAAAAGCAACTCGCCAAACAAAAGCCGGAAGGGGCATAAACAATGCATCATCGTCAAGGCAAACAAAAACTCGCCGGGTTTGGCAAGCGCGCGCTTTCGCGCCGCCGCCTGCGGCAGGATTATGACGACGACAATGCCGGAATGAAAACCTACCGCTTTGCCGCGCCGGACAAGCCGGTTTCCGCCATCGGGCTGGATGCGCAGTATTTTCATCCGGACAACAGGCGGCACAACTTTGCGATATTGGATGCCTTTGTCGCCAGCGGCGGGACATATCTGGACACCGCCGAAGTTTATGGCATAGCGGAAGACCGCGGCTGTTCCGAAAAAGCCATCGGTCAATGGCTTGCCGCCCGCCCGGGCATGCGCGAGCGGGTTGTGCTGGCGACCAAAGGTTTGATACCGGGCTATTACGGCGAGAACTATCGCGATGATGTCGTCATTACGCCCGAAGCGGTGCATCAATCCATTGACGATTCAATTTCGCGGCTGGGTGTTAAATATCTGGATGTGTGGATGTTTCATCGCGATTCGCCGGAGTTGCCGGTTGGACCGCTTGTTGATGCGCTGGACGAGGAGATAAGCAAAGGCAGAGTGCGGGCGTATGGCGCATGCAATTGGAGCATTGCCCGTTTGCAGGAAGCATTGAATTATTCCCGCGCCGCGGGCAAGCGCGGCATTTCGCTGACTTCCCCGGCGTTCAGTTTGGCAAAGCCGAATGAGGAATATTTTCGCGGCACAGTGTCGGTTGACGAGAATGACAGGCAATGGCTTGTGCGGCGGCGTTTTCCGGTTGTCGCATGGGCGCCGCTGGGTCGCGGTTTTTTTGTATGCGATGCGCCCAAAGACAGGCACAACAGCGGGATGGCGCGAGTGTTTTATTCGGACGACAACTTTGAACGAAAAAAACGCGCCGAACAACTTGCGAACAAAAAACACCGCACCATAGCCGACATAGCCCTGGGCTATGTGATAAATCAGGAGTTTCCCGCCATCGCCCTAAGCGGCGCACAAAGCGTCCGGGAAGTGGAAGACGCCATAGCCGCCGGAGATGTGGAACTCAGCCGAGCGGAATGCCAATGGCTGGATTTAACAAACGACCGCCGCCCCTTTCGTTAGAGCAAAAAGCGAAAAAGCGAAAAAATGCCAAACCCCTTTATCAGGCGGTTTTTATGCGCATAATGGCTTTTGTCAGTTTGACAACCGAAAGGGAAGCATGCGTTGCGGAGTTGATATCCGAAATGCGGCATTTGAATTCTGTGCGTTGATAGTTTCGGCTTTTTTGTATAATAGCGCAATGGTTGGGACGGTTATTCTCGGGGCGCGGCGGACGCCTGTCGGGGGGATGAATGGCGATTTGGCGGATGTTCCCGCGCCGCAACTTGCCGCCGTTGCCATTCGCGCCGCGCTGGAAGATGCCAATACCGAAGCATCCGCGGTTGATGAAGTTATTATCGGTTGTGTTTTGCCCGCCGGCATCGGGCAGGCACCGGCGCGGCAGGCGGCTCTTGCCGCGGGTTTGCCAAATGCCGCCCCCTGCACAACCATCAACAAAATGTGCGGCTCCGGATTGAAAGCGATTATGCAGGCGGATGATGCCATCCGCGCCGGGCGCATCCGCTGCGCCGTCGCCGGGGGGATGGAAAATATGTCGCGCGCGCCGCATTTGTTTGCCGCCCGCCGCGGCTTGCGATTGGGCGACGGGATGATGCTTGACCATCTTTTGCATGACGGATTGCGCGATGCTTTTGAAGGCGAGTTGATGGGCGTGTATGCCCAGCGCACTGCGGATTCTTGCGGCTTTTCGCGCGGGGAGATGGATGATTTTGCCGTTGAGTCGCTGCGCCGCGCCAAAGCATGCCGGCACGATGATATCGCGCCGGTCAATGTCGGCGGCAAAAAACCGGCAACTATCACACAAGACGAGTTGCCGCAAAAAGCCGATATCAGCCGCATACCGCAAATGCGCCCCGCCTTTGCCAAAGACGGCACGATAACCGCGGCAAACTCCAGCGCCATTTCGGACGGCGCGGCGGCGTTGATATTATCGGCGGATGACGGCGGCGGTAGCGATAACATTCTCGCGCACATAAGAGCGCAGGCGACTTTTGCCGCAAAGCCCGCCGAATTCACCCTCGCCCCCATCGGCGCGTTGAGGGCGGTTTTGCAAAAGGCAAAATGGCGCGCGGATGAAGTGGATTTGTTTGAGATAAACGAAGCATTTGCCGTTGTGACAATGGCGGCAATGCGCGAGTTTTCGCTGCCGCATGCGCGGGTTAATGTTTGCGGCGGCGCTTGCGCCATCGGTCATCCGGTCGGCGCGAGCGGGGCGAGAGTTGTTTCCACACTCCTGAATGCCCTGCGCGCCGCCGGCAAATATCGCGGCGTTGCCGCCTTGTGCATCGGCGGCGGCGAGGCGGTCGCCGTTGCCATTGAACGCCCGCATTAGGAGTATGCAGTTTAACGAAACACAGCGGATGATTCGCGAGCATGCGGCGAGGTTTGCCCGCGACAAACTCCTGCCCAATGCCGCGCCCCTGGACCGCGGCGAAGGGGAGAAGGAATATTTGCAAAACCTGCGCGAGTTGGCGGCGATGGGTTTTAATGGCATCGCCGTTGATAACACATACGGCGGCGCGCAAGCCGGGGCGGTCGCTTATGCCCTTGCCGTTTTTGAGTTGGCAAAGGCATGCGCATCCACAACCGTCGCCGTCAGCGTTACCAATATGGCGGCGGAAGTCGTGCAGGCGGTCGGCAACGAAGCGCAAAAAAACAAATACCTGCCGCCCCTTATGCGCGGCGATTTTGCCGCGGCGAGTTTTTGCCTTAGCGAATCCGGCGCGGGATCCGACCCGGCTGCAATGCGCACCCGCGCCGAAAAAGACGGCGAAGGGTTTGTTTTGCACGGGGCAAAACAATGGATAAGCAGCGCCAAAATTGCCGGTTTCTTTTTGGTCTGGGCTGTGACCGACAAGCAAGCGGCGCGCGGGCGCGGCATCAGTTGTTTTATTGTGGAAAGCAACAGCGAAGGAGTGTCCATCGGTCCCGATGTTGACAAGATGGGACAGCGCGGTTCGCCGACCAACGAAGTGGTTTTTGACGGCGTCAGAGTCGGCGCGGAAAGTTTGCTTGGCGAACTTAATGGCGGTTATGCCATTGCCATGCGCGAGTTGTTTGGCGGGCGCATCGGAGTGGCGGCGATGGCGCTTGGCATTGCCGATGCCGCATTATCAACGGCGCGCGATTATATGCTGGTGCGCGAGCAGCACGGCAAAAAACTCGCCGGTCATCAGGGTTTGCGCTGGATGTTTGCCGAGCGGCGCGCCGAGACCGAAGCGGCTTTTTGGCTGATGATTCGCGCAGCAACACTTAAGGATGACGGCGAGGATTTTATTACCGAAGCGGCGATGGCGAAATATCTGGCGGCGCAAGCCGGAGAGCGCGCCTGCCGCGATGCTTTGCAACTTCACGGCGGTTATGGTTATATGCGCGATTTGCCGCTGGAAAGATACTGCCGCGACATTCGCATCGCCGCCATCTACGAAGGCAGCGACGAGATGCAAAAAAACATCATCGCCCGCCAGTTATTAAAACAGGGAGAACAAGGAGAGACCAAACAATGACCGACATCATAATGACAACGCACGGCGGCGCGGCGCTCGTCCGCCTCAACCGCCCGCAAAAACTTAACGCTCTTAACGCCAACCTGATGGCGGAACTGAACGCCGCGCTTGACTGCGCCGAAGAAGACGACACTATCGGCGCGATAGTGATAACCGGCGATGCCCGCGCCTTTGCCGCCGGGGCGGATATCGCCGAAATGGCAAAGTTGCCGACCTTCGCCGCCGCGATGAAAAGCGGATTGATTAGCAAAGATTGGGAGCGCGTGTGCAAATGCCAAAAGCCGGTGATAGCGGCGGTCGGCGGTTTTGCACTCGGCGGCGGCTGCGAACTTGCAATGATGTGCGATTTTATTATCGCGGCGGACACGGCAAAGTTTTCGCAACCGGAAATAACCATCGGCACAACCCCCGGCGCCGGAGGGTCGCAAAGAATGGCGCGCGCGGCGGGCAAGGCGAAGACGATGGAAATGTGTTTGACCGGGAGGATGATGGATGCCGAAGAAGCCGAACGATGCGGCATCGTCGCCCGCATCGTCCCGGCGGACAAGTTGGAAGAAGAAGCGATAAAAACGGCGCAAAAAATAGCAAGCTTTTCGCAGCCGGTCGTGCGAATGATAAAGGCGGCGGTAAATGCCGCCTTTGAAACAACGCTAAACGCAGGCGTCAAACAAGAGCGCCAGTTATTCCACGCGACTTTCGCATTGCAAGACCGCACCGAAGGAATGCGCGCCTTCACCGAAAAACGCCCGCCAAAATTCCAAAACAAATAACCCCCTTAATCGGCAATGGACAAGCGCAAGCCATCCATGACAATGGGGGAAAGGGCGAACAATACGCTTGGCTTGGGCGCGGTTTCCGTGCTCGTGGCAGGCGTGTCGGGCTTTTGGGCTTATTTTGTGGCGGAGTCGCTTATTTCCCCAGGCGACCTGCCGAGCAGTGTGGTTATTATTTGGATTGTGCTGGTGTTCTTGCTGGGGCGTTTGGTTTTTCTTGTTGCTGCTTATGCGCGGGCGTGGTTTGTGGTAACAGAGAAAGATGCGCTGCGGCGCGGCATGGTTGAAGGTGGCGCGGACCACATTGTTTTGGTTGCTCTTCTTTGCATTATTTCGTTGATAGTGCAAACCGC
>JBPCWZ010000182.1:0-3148 GCA_051009015.1 Gammaproteobacteria bacterium
AGAATGCGGGGCAAACATCAGCGGCAGATAATGCGCGGCATCGGCGCAAATAATGCGGACATTATTAATATCGCGCGCCGCCAAAGCATTCATCAGCGCGCCGATGCCCGGTTGATAAGTTTCCAAAGCGATATAATCGCAAGCGGGGTTTTGTGCCGCCGTTTGTACCAATGCTTCGCCGTGCCCGCATCCGACTTCCGCCGTCATCGGCGCATCGCGGCAAAAAACTTTTTGCCAATCAATCGTATCTTCGGCGGCGGCGAGCAAATAACGCCCCGCCCATTTGTCAAAAGCCCGCTTTTGCCCGCGGGTAATGCGCCCGCGCCCGGTGCAATAGGAGCAAACGCCCCGATTATGCCGCGCCGTCAATCTTGCCTTCCGCAGGGGAAGATGCCGAAGCGGAATATTCGCGGCGCGGCATTCTGCCCGCCAAAAATGCCTCGCGCCCGGCTCTGACCGCCATCGCCATCGCCGCCGCCATTCTGACCGGCTCTTGCGCTTTTGCCAATGCGGTGTTTGTCAATACTCCGTCGCAACCCAACTCCATCGCTACCGCCGCATCGGAAGCCGTGCCGACTCCGGCATCAACAATCACCGGCACTGTCGCATTTTCTATAATAATGCGCAAGTTGTGCTTGTTTAGAATTCCCATGCCGGAGCCGATGAGCGATGCCAAAGGCATGATAGCCACACAGCCGATATTTTCCAACTCGCGGGCAACAACCGGGTCGTCGCTTGTATATGCCATTACCGAAAAGCCGTCCGCTATCAGTTCGCGCGCCGCAGCCAAAGTCGCCGCGACATCGGGAAACAAAGTTTTGGCATCGCCCAGCACTTCCAGTTTGACGACGGATGCGCCGTCCAGAAGTTCGCGCGCAAGTTGCAAAGTGCGCACCGCCGATGCGGCGTCATAGCAACCGGCGCTGTTTGGCAATATTACATACTGCGAAGGCGGCAAAACCGAAAGCAATGACGGGGTGTTTTTATCCGCCCCCAGATTTACGCGGCGCACCGCCGCCGTTATCATTTCGGCGCCGCTTGCCTCAACTGCGGCGCGGGTTTGCGCCATGTCGCGATATTTGCCGGTGCCGACTATCAGGCGCGAGCGGTATTGCCGCCCGGCGATGGTTAGCGGTTTGTCGGCTTTCATCTTATCCGCCGCCGACTGCGGTAATCACTTCCAACTTGTCGCCGCCGCGGATGCATTCGGTATCGTGGCGGCTTTTGCTGACGATGGCGCCGTTTTTTTCCACGGCTATCTTGCGCCCGGTCAAGCCCAGCCGCCGCAGCAACTCGGCGATGGTAATGCCGCCGCCGCCGATGGCGGTTGTTTCGCCATTGACAATGCAAGTTTGCGCTTGCGTCATCGCCGCCGCCGGTTTTGTGCGATAGAATGACAAACGCCGCGGGTGTAGTTCAGTGGCAGAACTTCAGCTTCCCACGCTGATGACGAGGGTTCGATTCCCTTCACCCGCTCCGATTGTTGCGGGGGCGCGATTTTGCGGGCGGCGGTCATCTTTTTATTCTACTATGACAAATGCCAGATAGCGACACCGGTATTATATTGGCGCGATGGCAAAAGCGCGCCGGACGGCACAACCTGCCGTGGCAGGCAGACCGCGACCCCTATAAGATATGGCTGGCGGAAGTGATGCTGCAGCAAACGCAAGTTGCCGCGGCTGCGCCTTATTATGCGCGGTTTTTGCGCCGCTTTCCGACGGTTGCTGTTTTGGCAAAAGCGCGGGAAGATTCGGTAATGACCGCGTGGAGCGGTTTGGGATATTACCGCCGGGCGGCAAACTTGCACCGCGCCGCCAAGGTCATCGCCGCGCAAGGTTTTCCGCAAACTTTTGAGGGATGGCTGGCACTGCCCGGCATTGGCAAAAGCACGGCGGGAGCGATATCGGTTTTTGCCCTTGGCGAGCGGCGGGCGATATTGGACGGCAATGCCAAGCGCGTTTTGGCAAGATTGTTTGCAATGGAAACACCTTTGGAATTGGCAGTGGATGATTTGTGGTCTGCCGCACAATCGCTTTTGCCGCCCGCCCGTTATATTCGCGCATACACGCAGGGGATTATGGATTTGGGCTCAATGGTGTGTTTGCGTTCGCGCCCGCTTTGCGATAAATGCCCGCTGACAAAACAATGCGCTGCCCGTCAAAGCGGGCGCGAAAACATCCTGCCGCAAAAACGCGCAACAAAAAGCAAACCGCAGCGAAAAACAACAATGGCACTGATACGATGCGGCGAAAGTTTGATAGTGCAAAAGCGCAACAAAAAAGGCGTCTGGCGCGGCTTGTGGTCGCTGCCCGAAGATGAAGATACCAAAGTATTGTGTCGCAAATGGCAAAAGTGCTTGCCCGGCTTGCGGCGTTTGCGGCGGCGTTCGGTAATACATCATCAATTCACACACTACGCGCTTACGGCGGAAGTTTTATATTTCAGTTGCGACAAAAAACATCCGGAAAGCCCGGGAGATTGGCGCTGGCTGCCGCCGTCAAAACTATCCAAAACCGCCCTCCCCTCTCCCATCCGCAAACTGCTGGAAGTCCCCCCGTCATTTCCGCTCAGGCGGGAATGACGAAGATGGGCGGGAATGACGGAATTCGGCAAATTTGGCAAAACGGGGTTTTTGGTGTTATAATGTTTGGCGATGCTATTGAGCATGTTTAACTTGTCGTTTACCATCGCACGGCGCACGGCGCACGGCGCACGGCGCACGGCTTAGACCTTTGCATAATCCCGTTATCGGCAAAAGCCGCTAACCTCCGCCCCGCCCGCGCGAAAGCCGCGCAAATTTCCGCATTGTCGCAAAGCGACAACTTCCCCCTCGTCATTCCCGCGAAAGCGGGAATCCATCATTCTTTGCCATTTGACAATTTGCGCGATAGCGCAAACGGCGGCTTTGCCGCCGCAAATGGCAAAACCCTGAGGGCGCAAAGCGCACTCGTAATCATAAAAGGCTACTTGCCGCAAAACACATAACAACGAGGAAAAAACAATGAAAAAGACGATAACGATGATGCTGGCGGTGCTGGCGGGTTTTGTGGTGCAAAACGGCGCGGCGGAAAGCGGCGGCGGCTTTGCCGACTTATACCGGAAAGAGCAGGTGCGCCTGTTTTCGGCGATTGACAACACGCTGGCGACA
>JBPCWZ010000183.1:0-7182 GCA_051009015.1 Gammaproteobacteria bacterium
TTGTTATATCCTGCCTTCGGTGATGGCGTGGCAGGCGGCTTTTCGGGTTGGGGTTATTTGCTGCAGTTTCGGCGGCGGCGGCATTTGGCAGTTGGCGGCGGCGTTCGGGCAGCGGGGGTGAAAAAAACAGCCGGAAGGCAAATCGTCCGGCGATGGTTGTTCTTTTGTTGATGATGCCGCTTGCGGCAGAGGTTTGCCGATGGCGGGGGCGGCGGCAAGCAGGGTTTTGGAATACGGATGACGCGGCGCGGAAAATAATTCATCGCACGGGGATTCTTCGCATACCCTGCCAAGATACATTACCGCCGCGCGGTCGCCAAAAGCGCGCACTACCGACAAATCATGACTGATAAACAAAAATGCCAGTTGCTGGCGGGCGCGCAACTCGCCAAGCAGGTTTAATATCTGCGCCTGCACCGATACATCAAGCGCGGCGACCGGCTCGTCCGCGATGACAAATCTCGGTTTGGCAATAAGCGCGCGGGCTATGCTCAGCCGCTGACGCTGACCGCCGGAAAACTGATGCGGATATTTCGGCAAAGCATCCGCCGACAAACCGGTGTCGGCAAGCGCCTCCGCCGCATCGTCAAGGGCTTCGGCGGGCGTCTTTTGCGGGAAATGAAAACGCGCCACTTCCGTTAATGTCTGCTTTACGGTCATGCGCGGATTGAGCGATGCATCCGGATTTTGGAATATCATCTGCACGGCGCGGCGATGCGGGCGGCGGGCTTTTTCGGACAAGTTGTCTATGCGCTTGCCGTCAAGCAATACCTCGCCGGAGTCGGGGCGGTGCAAACCGGCGATAACCTGCGCCAAAGTGGATTTGCCGCAGCCGGATTCGCCGACAACACAAAACACTTCTGCCGGATATACCCGCAAACTGACGCCATTGAGAGCGTGTATGACCGCCGATTTGCTCCCGGCAAACTGCCCGCCGGTGCGGAATGTTTTGCTAATGTCGCAAACTTCCACAAGCGGGGAGTGTTGCGCTTTTTCGGCTTGTTGCGCTTTTGTCGGCTTTTCTGTCATCGGGCGGGAGTGTTTGTTATTGATGATTCCGCCTTTTGCGGCGATGACATGTCCGTGCGCGGGCAGGCGGCAAACCATTGGGGTTTGACTTCGGCAAGCGGCGGGGTTTTTGTCCGGCATTGTCCGGCGGCGATAGCGCACCGCGGATGAAAAGCGCAACCTGCGGGAATGTCCGCAAGCGGCGGCATCCGCCCGGGGATTTGATTAAACTTCCTGCCTTCCTTGTCGTCGTTGTAGTTTTCGGGCAATGCCGACAACAAACCGCGTGTGTAGGGGTGTAGCGGTTTGCCTATCACATCCGCAGTATTGCCGCATTCCACCGCCGCACCGGCATACATTACCATCAGGCGGTCGGTCATCTGCGATGCCAAACTTAAATCGTGCGTGATGAGAATCAATGCCATCTTTCGCACCTGGCACAACCTTGCAAGTAATGCCATAATCTCCGCTTGTATTGTTACATCAAGCGCCGTCGTCGGCTCGTCGGCAATGATGATATCCGGCTCGCTTATCAATGCCGCCGCTATCACAACACGCTGGCGCATTCCGCCCGAAAGTTCATGCGGATAAGCGCGCATTCTGGCTTCCGCCGATGGTATCGCAACTTCGCGCAAACGGCGCAATGCCAACTCCCGCGCTTGCTTTTTGCTGCAATCTCGCGCGCATTCGGCAAGTTGTTCGCCAATGGTCAGCACCGGGTTCAAAGTCGTCATCGGGTCTTGAAATATCATCGCCATCCGCCCGCCGCGTACTTTGCGAAGTTTGTCCGCCGAAAGTTGCAAGACATCCGCGCCGTCAAATAGTATCGCGCCGCCGCAAACATTCGCCGCCGGAGGCAACAAGCGCAAAAGCGCCAATGCCAATAATGATTTTCCCGCGCCGCTCTCGCCGACAATGCCCAGCCGCTCGCCGCGCATTAATGAAAAAGACACTCCGCGCAAAGCCCGGCGGCGGATGCCGTCCGCGCTTGTAATATCCGCCGACAAATCGGCAACTTCCAGTAATGCTTTTGTCATCATTATGGCGCGGTGCGCGGGTTCAGGGCATCGCGCAAAAAATCGCCGAGCATATTAACCGACAATATCAACAACACAAGCGCCAGTGCCGGAAAGAAAGTTATCCACCATGCGCCGCTGAAAATATATTCAAAACCCGCGTGTATCAGCGACCCCAAAGACGGGCGCGTAACCGGCATGCCCAAGCCCAGAAACGAAAGCGCCGCTTCGGATATGATGGCATTGGCAACTTGCACCGTGGAGATAACCGTCACCGGCGTCATCGTGTTTGGCAGTATGTGGCGAAACATCAAACGCGCCGGGGAATACCCTATAACCCTGCCGGCGGCGACATATTCCTTTTGCTTTTCGGCAAGGACGCTTGCGCGCACGGTGCGGGCGTATTGGGGCCATTCGGCTACGCCGATGATAAAAACCAAAAGATAAAGCGCCACCTCCTCATATCGCTGAGCGCCAAACAACGCCTGAAAAAGCGCCAGCGCGACAATGGCAACCATCATCGTGGAAAACGACAACTGAATGTCGGCAATGCGCATTAGCACCGCATCCAAACGCCCGCCGGCATAACCGGCAACAAGCCCGATGCAAATGCCAAGAGCCGCCTGCAGCAACACGGCAAAAACGCCGATGAAAACCGATATGCGCAAGCCGTAGAGAATCGCGCTCAATAAATCGCGCCCCTGCGCATCCGTGCCGATGGCAAAACGCCCCTCGCCGCCGCTTATCCACGCCGGCGGCATTTCCGAATCCATAATGTCAAACTGCAATTGGTCGTGCGGGTTTGTCGGCGACAAATACGGCGCAAACAAAGCGGCAAAAACCAGCAACAACAAAAGCACAAGCGCGGCGGCGGCGGCCTTGTCGCCCGCCAGACGCCGCCGCCAAAAAGCCGCGCCCCTTGTCATATGCCGCCGCCGCCGATTCTCACCGCCGGATTAATGTATGTGTAGGCGGCATCGGCAAGGGTGTTTATCGCCACAAACATAAAGCCGACAACTATCAGATAGGCGACAATCAGCGGTGCATCGGCGCGCGTTACCGCTTCCAAAAACAAAAAGCCCATGCCGGGCCATTGAAAAACCGATTCGGTCAGTATTGTGTATGCAAGGAGTGTGCCAATTTGCACTCCTCCGACCGTCACCACCGGCAGCAAAGTGTTGCGAAAGGCATGCACAAAATACACCCGCGCCGCCGTCAGCCCTTTGGCGCGGGCAAAGCGGACATAATCCGACGCCAGCGCTTCCGTCATCTCGGCGCGTATCAGACGGATAAACAGCGGCAGCATAATGGACGACAAAGTTACCGCCGGAAGGAGAAGATGGGCAAGCCCGTCAAGCGTGAAAAAACTGCTGCGCCAAAAGCCGAACAACAGCGCCGTGTCGCCGCGCCCGAAAGAAGGCAGCCAGCCGAGATGGACCGAAAAAAGATAAATGCCGAATATCGCCGTGAGAAAAACCGGCACCGATATTCCCAAAATGCTCAGCGCCATTATCGCCCGCGCCAAAAACGCCCGCGGGCGAATGGCGCAATATATTCCCGCCGGCACCGAAAGCAGCATAATAATAAGCACGGCTGCCATGACCAATTCAAATGTCGCCGGAAACTTGTCGGCGATGACGGAAAGCGAAGGTTTCTTGAAAAAATAGGAATCGCCAAAATCGCCGCGCACCGCGCCGGACAAAAAACGAAAATACTGCACCGCAAAAGGATCGTTCAAACCCATCTCCTCCCGCAACTCCTCGCGCACTTGTTCGGATACCGACTGCCCGGCAAGTTCGCGCAGGGGATCGCCCAGATGACTGCGCACGGCAAAGGCGATAATGCTGATAATCAGCATTACCGCCGCCCCCTGCAAAAGGCGGCGGCACAAAAAACGCAACATAAAACCGCCCCCCGACCGCCGCCGTCAAAGCGGGCGCGGTTTTACTTAACCACCAAATCGCCGATGTAGGGGAAGTTCATCACATTGACTATCGGTTCAATGTTAACATTCTCCTGTGACGCCCACGAAAGGTTTTGCCAATGCAGGGGGATAAAAGCGGCATCGCGATAGGCGATCTCTTCTATCTTTTGCAGTTGCGCGGCGCGCTTGGCGGCATTGACTTCCGATTGCGAATCCAAAACCAGCCGGTCTACAAACTTGTTGCAGTAGTTGCCGCTGTTGTATTGGCCGTAGCCGCTTTCGGCGTCCGGGCACATCAGCAAAAACTCGCTGAAGTTGCCGGAATCTTCGGTGTCGGAATGCCAGCCTATCATCATCATATCGGCGGCGCGCTCGTCAAACTTCGGCCAATACTGCGCTTTGGGCATGGTCGTCAGATTAACGCGAATGCCAATCTTGCCGAGCATCGCCGCAACCGCCTCGGCGACTTTGGCATCGTTGACATAGCGGTTATTCGGCGCCATCATGCTGAGCGAAAAGCCGTTTTCATAACCGGCTTCTTTCATCAGTTGCCGCGCCTTCTCCACATCAAAACGCGGCTGCAAAAGCGGATTATGCCCCGCATAGCCGGGCGGGCTTTGCTGGGCGGCGGGGGCGGCAAAACCTTTCATTATCTTCTCGGCGATGCCGCGGTTATTGACGGCATAGGCGATGGCCTGGCGCACTTTGGCATTGGCAAGGGCAGGGTTGCGCTTTTGGTTTAGTTGAAAAGTAATCACCCTTGTGCCGGGCATTGTTACCAGCGAAGTGCCGGAGTTGCTTTTGATTCTCGCCAAATCATTCGGCGGCACCGGGGCGATAAAATCCACATCGCCCGAAAGCAAAGCGGCAACGCGGGTAGCATCATTGGCGATGGGCGTCAGCACAATATTATCAACATTGCCCGGCGAAGATTTGTCCCAATAACCGGCGAAGCGGGAGAAATCCACGCGCACGCCCTGCTCGCGCGATGAGACGACAAAAGGACCGGTGCCGGAGACATTGCGCGAGGCAAAAGAATCGCCGTGTTTGACAATCTCATCCTTGCCGCGATAAAACTCGCTGTCCATCGGAAAAAGATAAGTCGCCTGATGCAAAACCAGCGGATAAGGTTTGTGCGTGCGCAAAACGACGGTGTATTTGTCGGGCGTTTCGCAGGCGGCAAAGGGGGCGTAAAGCGCCTTAAAATCCGGGCTCGTTTGCAGCCGCGCAAAAGTCCAGCACACATCGGCGCTTGTCATTTCGTTGCCGGAATGAAACTTGACGCCGCGCCGCAAGTTAAAGCGCATTGTCAAATCGTCCTCCCTCTGCCACGATTCGGCAAGGCGCGGCTCAAACGACAAATCGTGATTCCATCGCACCAGCGGGTCAAAGAGCATGTGCGAAAGTTGTATGGTCGCACCGGAGAGTTGTTCGTGCGGGTCCAAAGAAACCGGGTCGGCGTCATAAGCCATTTTCAGTTCTTTGGCATAGCCCGGCATCGCCAGCGCCAAAGCGCAAAAAAGCAACCCGACCTTGCGCCCCGCCTTGTGCAGTATGCGCGAAAGCCCGGCATTTTGCGGTTTGCCCGCGGGCATTGTGCGTTTATGGGCGGGCATTTGCGCCCCGTTGTCGGGCGCCTTGTGCGGCGCGGTTTTGCGGATGTTTTTCATGTCAATACTCCTTTTGGTAATGTCAATGTCGCTTTTCGGTAAAAGCAGCCCCCCGATATTAGCAAAAACTCCCGTCAAAACAAAACTGACGAAAAGCCGCCCGAAAAGGCGCGCCGATATCGCGGCGGCGGATTCCCGCCGTAGTGTATCCCTGCGGAGGCGGGTGCGGGAATGACGGGGACGGGCGCGACAACCGCATCGCACCCGTCAATCACGGCACCAAAAGGGCTTGCCCGCGCATCTTATTCTATTCGCCTCCTGGCGCATGAGATACGCGATTCCGCTGAAAAAGCCGTAATGATACTTGGCTATATCAAACGAATGGTTTCCTTCACTGTCTACGACAAGAGGATTCGCCCCCCCTTGGATAAGTTCCCATGCCGCATCAGTTGCGTTATGCCTTGCCGCAAAATGCAAAGGCGTTTGTCTTTTGTGTTTGCGATTTTGGGCATAAACATTCGCTCCCTTTGCGATAAGGACGCGCACCGCTTCGGCGTTGTTATTCAATGCCGCAATATGCAAAGGCATATAACCCCGGGCATCTCTCACATCAATCTTCGCCCCCAGTTCGAGAAGGGTCTTGACGGCTTTGGCGTTATCCTTCGCCGCGTGGTGCAAAGGCGTCATCTTATCCTTTCCCGTTTTATGAATGAACGAAGCGTCCGTCTTGTATTCCTCGATAAGCTTCCCGGCGACAAAAGTGCTGCCCGCATACACCGCCACTTCCAAAGCCGTTCTGCCCGCGTTGTCTTTTGCATTCCTGTTCGCTTTTGACCTTGGATTTTCGAGAAGATACCTCACAGATTTGATTTTGTTCGCTTGCGCCGCCAGATGCAAAGGCGTTCTGCCCTCGTCGTCCTTCGCATTAACATCCGCGCGCCTGTCGATAAGCCATTCCATAACCGCATTGGGCAGTACCGGTGTGTGTAGTTTTGAGGCGTCGGTTTGCACCGCCAGATGCAAAGGCGTTCTGCCCTTTTTGTCTTGCGCATGAACATTCGCGCGCTTTTTGACAAGAGCCTCCACGGCGTAGCGGTGGCCCGCCGCCGCCGCCAGATGCAAAGGCGTTCTGCCCTCTTTGTCCCACGCTTCAATATGCGCGCGCGCTCTGAGAAGCATCAGGACGACATCATGATTACCGGTGTCTGCGGCAATGTGCAAAGCAGTCCTGCCGCGTGTGGAGGTTCGGATTTCAGTATCCGTGCGCATCCTGAGAAGTTCGCCTATCTGTCGCATCTTGCCTCTCGCCACCACCTCGTGCAGGTAAGTCCAGCCGTCTTCGCCTCTTTTTGTGTCGAGTTCTGCTTTGCTCACCCCTTTGTAAGAGTCGCGATGGTCGTATCTGTAGGCGATGTCTATGCGCCCGTCCGTAGCATGCGTTGCCTGCCGCTCGCCGATGGCGAATGCCGCATTGCCGGCGAATGCCACATTGCCGATGGCGAGAATGGCGGACAGGCACACCGCGCCAAAAGCGCGCCAAAAGTTGAAGTTGTCGCCCCCGCCTTGCGCCGCGCAAAAGGTAAAAAGCCGCCCGAAAGCGGCAAAAATCGCCGTCAGCATCAGT
>JBPCWZ010000184.1:0-5994 GCA_051009015.1 Gammaproteobacteria bacterium
AGGGCTTGATTAATGGGTAATACCGTCACGGGGCGTTGCCCCGTGCTATGAACAGGACGCCCCTTCAGGGCTATGACAAAAAGGAGATTCCCGCTTTCGCGGTCCCTTTTCGCATTCGGTCAAATCCACCATCAACGGCTGACGGCGAAAACGGCGGAAAGAGGGCGGCAGAAATGTCGCCCTTTTTTTTGTGATATTAGATTCCCGCTTGCGCGGGAATGACGGGAGCAGGCGGGGTTATTCTTCTTCGCTGCCGGGTTTTGCCGCCAGCGTTTCCGCGCCTTCGTAGCGCATGGTAAAGCGGACTCTGCCGCCTTCGGATTTGAGAACTTTGACTTTGACCGTCTGCCCCGTCTCCAAATAATCCGATACCTTGCCGATGCGCTTGTCGGATATCTGCGATATGTGCAGCAAGCCGTCCCTGCCCGGCAATACGCTGATGATAGCGCCGACATTCTCCAAAATATTCTCCACCTTGCCGTCATAAACGCGCCCGACTTCTATGTCGCGCGTCAGCCCTTGGATCTTGTCGCGCGCGCTCTCGCACGATTCCAGGTTCTTGCCGGTAACCACCACTGTGCCATCGTCCGATATGTCTATGCGCGTTGTCGTTGTCTCTTGCAGGTTTTTGATGACCGAGCCGCCCTTGCCGATGACATCGCGGATTTTATCCACCGGAATCTTCAACTGCAGCATGCGCGGGGCGTATGCCGATACTTCGCTGCGCGGTGCGGCAAGCACTTTTGCCATCTCGCCCAGAATGTGCGCGCGCCCTTCGCGCGCCTGTTCCAAAGCCGCCGCCATTATCTGTTCATTGACGCTGTCAATCTTCAAATCCATCTGCAAGGCGGTAATGCCGTCTGTCGTCCCCGCAACCTTAAAATCCATATCGCCCAGATGATCCTCGTCGCCCAGAATATCCGACAATACGGCGAAGTTGTTGCCTTCTTTTATCAAACCCATGGCAATGCCCGCAACGGGAGAGCGCAAAGGCACACCGGCATCCATCATGGAAAGCGAGCCGCCGCAAACGGTTGCCATTGAACTTGACCCGTTGGATTCGGTTATCTCCGATACCACGCGCAACGAAAAGCGAAAATCATCCCGCGAAGGCAATACCGCCGACAACGCCCGCTTGGCAAGCCGCCCATGACCGACTTCGCGCCGCTTGGGAATGCCGGTGCGCCCGGTCTCGCCGGTGGAATAGGGCGGGAAGTTGTAATGCAGCATAAAACGCTCAAACTGCTCGCCCGCCAATGCGTCTATCTTTTGGTCGTCATTGTCGGCGCCCAGTGTTGTGATGGCGAGGGCTTGCGTCTCCCCGCGCGTAAATAAAGCCGAGCCGTGCGTGCGCGGCAAAACGCCGAGGCGAATGCTTATCGGGCGGATGTCGCGGGTGCTTCTTTGGTCTATGCGCGCTTCGCCGCCAAGCACACGGCGGCGGACAACCGCCGATTCCATCTTCTTCAACTCGGCATTCAACAAAGTTTTTTGCATGGCATCAAAGTTATCGCCCAGCACTTTGACAACAGCGGACTCGCGCAAAGATGCGATAGCCGCGCCGCGCTCCTGCTTGTCGGTAATGGAATACGCTTTGGCAAAACCGGCGTCAAAATCCTTCAGCATTGCAAGTTGTTCCGCGGGAAGTTTGGGCGGCTGCCAATCCCATTTTTTGATTTTGGCATTTTCGGCGAGTTGTTCAACCGCGTCCAAAACCGGCAACATCGCCTTGTGCCCTTCGGTAACGGCTTTCAACATTGTCGCCTCCGAAAGTTCGTTTGCCGAAGATTCCACCATCACAACGCCGCCGCGCGTGCCGGCAACGACAAGTTCCAAAGCCGATTCCGCCATTTGGCTCTGGCTCGGATTAACCACCAACTCGCCATTGACATGTGCAACCTTCGCCGCCGCCAGAGGACCGCCGCAAGGCACACCCGCCAAATGCACCGCCGCATAAGATGCTATCATCGCCAGAATATCCGAATCCATCTCCGGATTGTAAGAAAGCACCGTCGCCAATACTTGCATCTCGTGATAGAAAAACGGCGGGAAAAGCGGGCGGATGGAGCGGTCTATCATGCGCGAAGTGAGGATTTCTTTTTCGGACGGCCGCCCTTCGCGCTTGAGAAAGCCGCCGGGAATGCGCCCGCAAGCGTAATATTTCTCCTGATAATCCACCGTCAGCGGCAAAAAAGTGGCATCCGCTTTGGCATCCGGGCGGGCGGTAAAGGCGGAAAGGACGACAGTATCGTCCATTGTCGCCAGCACGGCGGCATTTGCCTGCCGGGCTATCTCGCCGTATTCCAGAGTCAGTTGGCGTCCGCCAAAATCAAGGGTTTTTTTGTAATGTGTCATTGTTGCTTCCGTTTGTTGTTTGTTGTGCGCGGGGCAAAAGGTGCTGCCGTGCGCGCGGGTGTGTCAAAAGTGAAAAGTGCCGTTTTCGGGGTTATTTGCGCAAGCCGAGCGCGCCGAGGACGCCGGCATGCATCTCGGGGCGCGTGCGCTTGAGATAGCGCAGTTGTTTGCGGCGTTTGTTGACCATCGCCAGCAAGCCGCGCCGCGAGTGGTTGTCTTTGGGATGGGTTTTGAGATGTTGCGCCAGGTGGGCTATCTTTGCCGTCAGCAGGGATGCCTGTGCCGCCGCCGAGCCAGTGTCGGCTTCGTGCAGGCGCGGCGAAGTGGTGTCATTCATCGGCGGTTTCCATCGGTTTGTTTTTGTTTCATCGGCGCGCATTATACACGATATTCGCCCCGATATCACAAAGTGCGGCAAATTTTTCGCCAAAGGTTATAAAATGCCAATATATCAGCGGGAGCATAACGGGCATTTTCACACTATTGGACACCGCATGGCAATGGCGGAGCGAAGGCAAACTGGTCGCCTTTGCCGTTGTTGTCGGCACCGGCGGCTCGGCACCGCGCGCGGCGGGGGCGCGGCTTTTGGCTTGCGAAGATGGCGCTTTTTTCGGTTCGGTATCGGGCGGATGCGTTGAGGGCGAAGTTATCGCGGCGGCGGCGGAAGTCATGCGCACCGGCAAGCCGCAACTGCTAAACTTTGCCGCCGCCGTTGACGGCGAATGGCGGGCGGGTTTGTCGTGCGGCGGCGATATCCGCGTTTTTGTGCATAAACCGCCGGATGCGGCGATAGCAAAAATGCGAAAACTCGCCGCCGCCCGAATGCCGATAACCATTGAAACCGACACAACAACCGGCAAACAAGTGATATCGGCAGCCAAAAGCGCAAAAAAGGAAGTTGCGACCATAGCGGGCGGTGTTTTTGTTGAGACAATACTTCCGGCGCGGCGTTTGTTTATCATCGGCGCTACGCACATTGCCCGCGAGTTATTGGCGATGGCGGCGGTTTTGGAAATGGAATGCATTGTCATTGACCCGCGCGCGGCTTGGGCGAGTGCGGAGCGATTTGGCGATGCCAAAGTATTGCGGCAGTGGGGGGATGATGCTTTTGCCAAAATGCGCCCGACCGAACGCGATGCCGTTGTCGCTTTGGCGCACGATGAAAAGATAGACGACCCCGCCCTTTTGGCGGCGCTGACGGCAAAGGCAAAACCGGCATATATCGGCGCGCTCGGCAGCAGCCGCACGCATCAAAAAAGATTGCGGCGATTGCACGAACAAGGCGCAAGCGAAGTTGTATTGGCGGATATTCACGCGCCGGTCGGTTTGGATATCGGCGCAAAAACACCGGCTGAAATTGCCGTTGCCATTGTCGCCGAAATGGTCGCCGCTTTTCGCGGCAAAGACACAAAGCGGACATTACAAACATAAACAAAAAAGGCGATGGATAATCATCATCACAGCGAAAAACCGGCGGCGATAATCCTTGCGGCGGGCGCATCTTCGCGCATGGGCGAAAACAAAATGCTGAAACAATGGCGCGGCAAACCCTTGCTTTGTTATGCCCTCGGCGCGGCGATGGATGCCAAAAAAGCGGGATTGCTTTCTTTTGTCGCCGCCGTTTGCGGGCGCGATGCGCGGCAAACTGCCAAACTTCTCGCCGCCGCCGATGCCGTTGTGTGTAATGCCGATTACCGGCGCGGCATTGCTTCATCATTAATATGCGGCTTGGACGCATTGCCGAATGCGTGTTGCGGCGTTGTGGTTTTTTTGGGCGATATGCCGTGCATTTGCCGCGCCGATATTGCCGCCGTCATAACATTATGGCAAAAATCCGATTGTGATATCGCCGCCGCCGCATACCAAGGCAAGCGCGGGCATCCGGTTTTGCTTTCGGCGCGGGTTTTCAATCGGGTGCGGAAGTTGTCGGGCGATGCCGGTGCGCGCGCGCTTTTTGACGATTGCGATATGCGTTTGGCAAATGCCGGTCGCGGCGTTTTGACGGATATGGATACGCCGGAACAAATGAAGGCGGCGTTTTAGCAAATGCATAACAATAACGACAATGCCAAAACACAAGCGGCGGAAGTTGTGCGCGCCGATATCCCGCTTTTGCGACAGGGCGAAATGCATTATCTGGATAATGCCGCCACCGCGCTTATGCCGCAAGTTGTAATGGATGCGACAACAAACTACGATGCCAACACCCGCGCCAATATCGGGCGCGGGTTGCACAAGTTTGCCGAAGTCGCCGATGAACATTATGCCGGTGCGCGCCGCATCATAGCGGAAATATTGAATGCGGGCGAAGATGAAGTTGTTTTTACTTCCGGCGCCAGCGCCGGATTGAACTTGCTTGCCGCCGCGCTCGGGCAAACTTTATCGCCCGATGATGCGGTTGTTTTGTCCATAGCCGAACATCACAGCAATATCGTGCCGTGGCAGATAGCGGCAAAGCGTTTTGGCTTTTCGCTGCGCTTTGCCAAAATAACCGAAGGCGGCGCGATAGATATTGACGACATCCGCAAGCACAGCACAGACGGGCGGGCGCGGGTTTTTGCCCTTGCGCATGCATCCAATGTCAGCGGCGCGATAAACGATATCGGCAAACTTTCGCAAATGGCAAAACAATATAACAACGATGCGCTTGTCGTCATTGACGGCGCGCAATATATTCCGCATTCTTATAATCATTCGGCATTTGCCAATTCGGGGGCGGATTTTTATGTTTTTTCCGGGCATAAATGTTATGCGCCAAACGGCATCGGCGTTTTATGGGGGCGGCGGGAAGTGCTTGCCAAACTTCCGGCGGTTATCGGCGGCGGCGGCGCGGTATCAATGGTGCGCGAGGATGGTTTTGACTTTGCGGATATGCCGCGCCGTTTGGAAGTCGGCACGCCGCCGATAACACAGGCGATTGGTTTGGCGGCGGCAATGCGCTGGTCGCATCATATTCCGCAAGCGGCGCGGCAAAACGAAAATGATTTGGCAACAATGGCGCGGCGCGGCTTGCGCGCTATTAAAGGAGTGCGGGTTTTGTTTGATGATGAAAACAATAACACAAAATACGCGCCTATAGTTTCTTTTGTAATGGACAATGTGCATCCGCATGATTGTTGTCAGATATTATCGGCGCACAATGTCGCCGTGCGCGGCGGCAATATGTGCGCCGAACTGCTAATGCGCCGGTTGTCGCCAAACGGCTGCGTGCGGGTTAGCATTGGTCCGTACAACAACGCCGCCGATATCGCAACGATGATTAAGGGCGTGCGCGAAGTGCAAAAACTGCTGGGGAGATAAGATGCAGCCGCCGCCTTTGTATCATGCCGATATTATTGAGTTGTCGCGCGGCAATATCAATGCGGGCGTTTTGCCGAATGCCCCGATGGCAAAACAAACAAACCCGTGGTGCGGCGACGAATGTCTGATAAGCGCGACATTTGACGGCGGGCGCATTGTGCAAAGTTTGCACCGGACACGCGGCTGCATATTATGCCTCGCCGCCGCCGCCAAAGCGACAACAATGGCAATGCAACTTGGCGATGTCGCGCGGGTTTTGCAATTGGCGGAAGCATTTGCCAAAATGATGCGCGGCGAAGGCGAAATGCCGGAAAGTTTGGCGCTCTTCGCCCCGGTAAT
>JBPCWZ010000185.1:0-4840 GCA_051009015.1 Gammaproteobacteria bacterium
GTTGTCGGCGACAGGAATGTTTTGGTCATGCGCGGGCATGGCGTGATGGTTGCCGCCGAAAACATTGCCGAAGCGTTTGATTTGCTTTATTATTTTGAGCGCAGTTGCAAAAACCAGTGGCTGGCGATGGCGAGCGGGCAAAAGTTATATCAAGTGCCGCCCGCCGTCGCCGAAAAAACCGCGCAACAATGGCGGGATTATCAAACTTCCGCGCACTTCGCCGAGTTGCGGCGGATGCTGGACGCCGAAGAGCCGGATTATCGCAGTTAGCGAACAGCCGCCTTTGTGTTATAATGGCGCGGTTTTTATATCGCACACACAACAAAAGGAGAAAGCGATGAATATTTTCAAGACACTGACAACGATGGCTCTGGCCTGGGTTTTGGCGGCGCCTGTGGCTGCCGCCGATTTGCGCATTGGCGTGGAGGGCGCGTATCCGCCTTTTTCGTCCGTTGATGCGGATGGCAACCTGCTCGGCTTTGACATTGACATCGCCCGCGCCCTGTGCGAGGAAATGCAAACGGAATGCGAACTGGTTCAGCAGGATTGGGACGGCATCATCCCCGCGCTCAACGCCAAGAAGTTTGACGCCATTATCGCCTCAATGTCGGCGACCGAAGAGCGGCGCGAGTTGGTGGATTTTACCGGACACTACTACAAGGACGGCGCGCGGTTTGCGCGCAAAAAAGGCAGCGGCATCCGCGTGTCTTACAAGGGGCTGGCAGGCAAGGCGGTCGGCGTTCAGCGCGGGACGGTAACCGACAACTTCCTGACCAATGAATTCAAAGGCGCGGAAATCAAGCGCTACGGCGAACTGACCGATGCCTTTGCCGACATGGAAGCGGGGCGGCTGGATTTGGTGCTTGCCGATTTTCTGACGATGAGCAGTTGGGTCAAGGATAACGATGATTACGAACTTGCCGGGCGAACCTACACAACGGCAAAATACTTCCCCGAAATTGCCATCGCCGTGCGCAAGGGAGAAGAAGACCTGCGCGACCGCCTGAGCGCCGCCATCAAAGCCCTCCGCGCCAATGGCAAATACAAGGCGATTAACGACAAGTATTTTGACTTTGACATTTATGGTCGTTAATTAATGATGCACCCGCGGCGGGGGCGGTTTTCCGCTCCGCCGCCCGGTTGCCGGTTATCTGTTAACTGCTGTTAACTGATTCCAAATCTTTGTCGCCTCTGCCGGAGAGGTTGACGAGTATGACTTTGTCTTTTGTCATTTTTGGCGCTATCTTTTTGGCATGCGCTACGGCATGGGCGGATTCCAATGCCGGAATAATCCCTTCCAATCTTGACAAATCATAAAACGCCGCCATCGCTTCGTCGTCGGTCGCTATTTCGTAATGCGCGCCGCCGCTGTCTTTCAGCCATGCGTGTTCGGGTCCGACGCCCGGATAATCCAAACCCGCCGATATTGACGAAGTTTCCAAAACCTGCCCGTCTTCATCCTGCATCAAATAAGAATAAGAGCCATGCAAAACACCCGGCGCCCCCGCGCACAAAGGCGCGGCGTGTTTGCCGCCGGCCAAACCCAAACCGCCCGCTTCTATGCCGATGAGTTTTGCCCGCCCGAGATAAGGATGAAAAATCCCCATCGCATTGGAGCCGCCGCCGACACAGGCGATAACAACATCCGGCTGCCCGCCCGCCGCCGCCGGCATCTGCCACAAACACTCCTCGCCGATGACGGCATTAAAATCGCGCACCATCATCGGATACGGATGCGGACCCGCAACAGAACCGATAATATAAAAAGTATCATCCACATTGGTAACCCAATCGCGCAGTGCTTCGTTGAGCGCGTCTTTGAGCGTTTTGGAACCGGCGGAAACCTCGCGCACTTCGGCACCGAGCAATCGCATCCGCCGCACATTCGGCATTTGCCGTTTGATATCCGCCGCGCCCATATACACAACACAAGGCAAACCGGCGCGGGCGCAAACAGTCGCCGTCGCCACGCCGTGCTGTCCGGCGCCGGTTTCGGCGATAATGCGCGTTTTGCCCGTTCGCTCCGCCAATAGCACCTGCCCGATGGCATTGTTTATCTTGTGCGCGCCGGTGTGATTCAAATCCTCGCGCTTGAGAAAAATCCGCGCGCCGCCATAGTGCGAAGTCAATCTTTCGGCAAAATACACCGGCGAAGGCCTGCCGGCATAACGGGCAAGAGTCCGATGAAAATCGCGGCGGAATGCGGCATCGGCGCGATAGTGCAAATAGGCGGCGGTCAAACTTTCCAGCGCCGGTACAAGCGTCTCGGCGACATACCTGCCGCCGTATTTGCCAAACCTGCCGCCGTCATCCGGCAGTTGCGGCGGCGGCGGGGGTTTAGCGGTTGTTGTTTTCGGCATCGCGCACGGCTTTAATAAATGCCCGCATTTTACCGCATTCTTTGCGGCGGCGGTCGCCATCTTCGGCAATGCCGCCGGAAACATCAACGGCAAAAGGCGAAAAACGAACAACCGCATCGCCGACATTGTCGGCAAAAAGCCCCCCGGCAATGACCAGCGGCAGCGGCAAAGACGGCGGCAGCAAATCCCAATCAAACACCCGCCCGCTGCCGCCGCCCGCTTTGTTATCCGCCAATACCGCCGCCGCTTGCGGATGGGCGGCGCATGTTGTTGCGATATCACCGGCGGCGGCAACCCGGCATGCTTTCAGATACGGCAAGCCGAAAGAAGTGCAAAATGCCGCATCTTCATCGCCATGAAACTGCAGCAAATGCGGGCGGACGATATTGATAATATCCCGCACCCGCCCGGCATCGGCATTGACAAAAAGCGCAACGCCGCAAACCGGCGGCGGCAATGCCCGCATTATCTCCCCGCCGGCTTCGGCATCAATGGCAACTTTTGCCAGCGGATAAAAAACCATCCCGACGGCATCCGCCCCCGCCTCCCCTGCGGCAATGGCATCTTGCGGCGTGGTAATGCCGCAAAACTTCACCGCCGTGCGCTTTGCCGCCAGAAAATGCCGTGCCGTCATCGCCCTTTTTTGTTACTGTGCCTGTGCAAAAAACCATGCACGATAAAGCCGAAAGCATAACCCGCCACCGCCATCACTATCGCCAAAACCAGCGCGCCCTGCAAAAGCGGTTTTAGAATGCCGGAAAAAAAAGCCCCCCAAAGCGCGCCGTCCGCACCGCCCGTGCCGTCCCACAATGCCTTGAAATTGGCAAAAGTAAAAGCCCCGCCGCCGCCAAACAACCACTCGCCGATGCGGTATTCCAAATAAAACACCGGCAAATAAGTAAAAGGATTGGACAGCCAAACGCAAGCCATCGCCAACACAATATTGGCGCGCGAAAGCCAGCAAAACAAAAGAGCAGGCGCCATCTGCATCGGCATCGGCGCGCAAGCCCAAAACATTCCCACCGCCATTCCGCGGCATACTTCTTCGCGCCCGGTCGGAAAGATTAAATCGCGCCGCAGCCATTTGCTGCCGCTTTTTTTGCCGCGCCGCAAAAGACGGCGCTCGGCGCGGCGCAACTTCAACAACGCCAGCCGCGCCGTTGTCTTTTTTTTCCGCCTGCCGCCGGTCATTTTTGGCGCGGGCGAAAGACGCTTATCTTTGCCGGGTCGGCATCCAATCTTGGCGCGCCTATCAAATCCAGACAATACGGCACGGCGGCAAAAATGCCGTCAAGCGTTTGCGCTATCGCCTTTGGCTGCCCGGGCAGATTGATGATAAGCGTTTTGCCGCAAACAACCGCCGTTTGCCGCGATAATATCGCCGTCGGCACATAACGCAAACTCACGCGCCGCATCTCCTCGCCAAAGCCGGGCATTTCGCGCCCGCCCGTCGCCAAAGTCGCTTCCGGTGTTATGTCGCGCGGGGCGGGTCCGGTGCCGCCGGTGGTCAATATCAGCGGGCATTTTTCGTTGTCGGTCAAATCGCGCAATGCTTCAACAATGGCGGCGTAATCATCGGCGATTAACCTTTCGCAAAAACCCAGCGGAGTCGTCAAGTTGCCCTGCAGCCATTCGCGCAATGTCGGAATGCCGAGGTCGCGGTATTTGCCGCCGCTGGCGCGGTCGGAAACCGAAACCAATCCGATATTAAAAACTTCCGCCATTTGCCGCCCGCTTTTTGCCTAACATTTGACAATGGTAAAAAACCGCCCGCCGCCGCTTTCGGCGACATCCTGCAACCGGTGTCCGGCTTGACGGACAAAAGCAGGAATATCTTCCGCCGCGCCGGGGTCGGTGGCAAAAGCGCGCAAGCACCCGCCCGCCCGCATTTCCGACAATGCCTTCTTAACCCGCAAAACCGGCAGCGGACAGCGCAAGCCGCTCAAATCAATCTCCACAACCGCCGCCGCTTGGCAGCCATTATCGGGCAAAAACAAACGGGCGACCGGCTTATCGTTTATCAGATGGCTTTGCGCTATCTCGCGCACATCGTCATCGTTGTCATAACGATACCAAACGCCTTCGGGGTATATCACCATCACCGGACCATATTGGCATCTGTCCAGACAACCGGCGCGGTTTATGCGCACGCCGCCTGCGCCGTGCATGTTTTGCGCTTTCATCAACGCGCGCAAAAGTTTCAGCGCCGGTTTGTGGTCGGCGCAACAAGCGCCATCGGCGCGCTTGTTCTCGCAAACAAAAACATGCCGCCGGTAATAAGCCGTGTTTGTGCTTTCCGTGTTTGCCGTGTTTGTGTTTTTGGTCATCGTTTCAGGCGCAATCGCAAGGGTCGCCTTTGGCATGATGCACGCCGCATTTGTCGCAGCGGACAAGTTGCGGCGTCCCCCCGCCGCCGGGCTTGGTCAGCCGCCAAACAACCGCCGCACAAACCAGCAACAAAAGAACCCACTTAGTCATCC
>JBPCWZ010000186.1:0-9660 GCA_051009015.1 Gammaproteobacteria bacterium
CGCTTTTGCCGCTTGAATGAAGACGCGAAACTGCCGCTTGAGGGCGGGCTGCCCGATATAATCGTCAAGCCGCGCCGGACGCAATGAAGATTCTTCCCCGCCCGGTTCCGCCGCCGCCGAAAGCGTGTCCCGCCCCTCCAACTCCGCAACCATCATCGCTATTTTATCCCATCAATTCGCGCCGCCCGCTTGCGCCGCCTTTTATTCCTGTCGCTTTGGAGTAGAATCCCGCCGATGAACAAGACGATGCCAATGGACGAAAGCACCTATCACAACCTTTGCGACGAGTTGTTTGCCGGAATGGAAACGCTGCTTGACGATGCCGATGCCGATTATTTTCGCAGCGGCGGCGTTTTGGAGATAGAAACGGAAAGCGGCAACAAAATCATCGTCAGCCGCCAAACACCGCTGCGCGAGATATGGGTGGCGGAAAAAACGGCGGGCAGGCATTTCAAACTGCAAGACGGCGAATGGATAGACACCCTATCCGCCCGCCCCCTCCTGCCCTACCTGAAATCGCTACTTGCGGATTAACCACCCCGCCGCTTTCGTCATTCCCGCAAAAGCGGGAATCTAATGGGCGGCAGACGGCAAGCGAGGGTTTTACAAAACTTCCGACCTTACTGTTTACCTCCAAATGTGAAGCGAGGCAGTCAAGATTATGCTCACCACACCGATAAGCATGCCGATTATCCACCTCCAGTGGTTTTGCCACATTTGCTTGCACCAATACTTCACACGGAGGCGCCGCCCTCGGTGATAGCGATAAACGGCGAATCTCAACTGCCCCCTTCTGCCTTTATGCCTGTTGACATATACCCTTTCGCGGACAGGGCAAGGGAACAAAGGGCATTTGCAAAGTTCCCCAATTTTGTTTTCCGTCGTTTCGCACTTTTCGCAAACGCTTCTGGCTTGATGCTCGGCCATGGTTTACTCGCCCGAATTTTTTGGTGCTGGCGGGTTTTCTAATATGGAAACCACACTCCATTGTTTATTATAACGGGCAACATCAAGCGGGGTTTTGCCTTTATAATTCGTTGCTTTAAGATACGCCCCCGCTTTGATAAGAGCAAGCGCGATTTTGGTATAACCATAACTTGCCACCAAATGCAAAGGCGTATCGCCACGGTCATTTGTTGCGTTAACATGCGCCCCCGCGTTGATAAAGATGCGCACGGTTTCGGCACGACCACCATTTGCCGCAGAATGCAAAGGTGTCCTGCCACTTCTATCTTTTGCATCAATAGACGCTCCGGCTTTGATAAGGACACGCACAGTTTCAGTTTTGGCTTGCCCAGTCTCTGCCACTTCATGCAAAGCCGTCCCTCCACTGTCATCCCTTTCGTCAACAAACGCTCCGGCTTTGATAAGGGCGCGCACGGTTTCGGTATGCCCCCACCCTGCCGCAGAATGTAAAGGCCTCCTGCCATAATTACCCCTTGCGTGAATATACGCCCCGGCTTTAAGAAGGATAAGCACGATTTCGGTATGACCACCCCCTGCCGCAGAATGCAAAGGCATATTGCCAAGTTTCTCTTTTGACTCAATGCTACTACCCATTTTGATAAGGGTGCGCACGGTTTCAGTATAACCGTAGAATATCGCGAAATGCAAAGCCGTTGTGCCATCGTTATTTCTTGCGTCAATATAAGCCCCCGCTTTTCCAAGGACACGTACGATTGCGTTTTGACCTGCCCTTGCCGCAGAATGCAAGGGCGTATTGCCTTTTTTATCTTTTGTATTGACATCCGCCCCGCCATTAATAAAGTGCTTGACCATGACGAGTCTGCCATCTGCCACCGCTTCATGCAAAGGCGACCTATGGCTATTGGCGAAAGCCGCGCCGCCGATGATGGCGGCAACGCAAACCGCGCAAAAGGCGGGCAGGAAGTTAAAGCCGCCGCTTTTGCCGCCCTTGCCTTTCGCCGCAAAAGCGGGCAGGGCGAAAAGCCCCAAAACGGCGACAATCGCCATCAGTGTTATTTCCGGTTGTGTCATTGCTGCCTCCTTGTAAAGTACTGCGGCGGTTGTTGTAGGGCGGCATATTATCACAAGATTAGCCCAAAACACCATTTTAGCCAAAACCCGCCCCTTTCGCGCCATATCCGCCCTTCGCCCACAGATTCCCGCCCCCTCGTCATTCCGGCGAACGCCGGAATCTCCCAAACAAACGGCGGCAACAACGGAGATTCCGGCTTTCGCCGGAATGACGGGGCTTTTTGCGGCAATGACGAGGGCGGCGGGAATGACGATATAAAAGCCCTGAAAGGGCGACCTGTTCACAGCACGGGGCAACGCCCCGTGAATCGGCATATTAAACAAACAAGCCCTGAAAGGGCGACCGAAAACAATGGCGGCGAATGTCAAAGGGGCGGGATAATAAAAAGGGGGGGATTAATGAATTGATATTGATGATTTTTGCCGGGCTTTGCCCTGCAAAAGAATGGGACGCCCCTTCAGGGCTTGATAAATTTGTCATGCCGTCACGGGGCGTTGCCCCGTGCTGTGAACAGGACGCCCTTTCAGGGCTATAACAAAAGGAGATTCCCGCTTGCGCGGGAATGACGGGGGAGCGGCGGGAATGACGAGGGGCGGGAATGATGAGGGGGCGGCGGGAATGACGGGGGATTATGACAACATCAGGCGGTCTTCGTGGTCGGCGGCGGATTTGGTGAATTGGTGCAGGAGGGTTTCGGGGGTTGTTCGGGCGCGCTCTTCTCCGGCGATGTCCAGCACTATCTTGCCTTGATGCAGCATCAAAGTTCTGTTGCCGCACGATAATGCCGCTTTCATTGAATGCGTTACCATTAGCATCGTCAAATCGTAATCCTTTGCGGCGCGGCGGGTTTGTGTCAATACGAATTCCGCCATCTTCGGGTCCAGCGCGGCAGTGTGCTCGTCCAATAATAAAATGCGGCTTGGCGCAAGAGTCGCCATTACCAAACTTAATGCCTGCCTTTGACCGCCCGACAAAGACCCGACCGGCTCGCGCAGGCGATTCTCCAAACCCAACTCCAACTTTGCCAGGCGGGCGCGAAAGTGTTCGCGGTTTTTTGTCGTCAATGCCAACTTCCACCCCCTGCTTTTGCCGCGCGCGGCGGCAAGGGCGAGGTTTTCTTCTATTGTCAGTTCGGCGCATGTGCCGCTTGTCGGGTTTTGGAAAACGCGCGCGACTTTTGCCGCAAGTTTGTGCGCCGCCATTTTGCTCGTGCTTTTGCCGTCAATGCGTATCCCGCCTTTTGCCGCTTCCGCTTCGCCGGCAAGGACAGACAGGAGTGTGCTTTTTCCGGCGCCGTTTGAGCCGATGACGGTAATAAAATCGCCCGCCGCAACGGTCAGATTTATCCCGCGCAGCGCCGCCGTCTCCAACGCGGTGCCGCGATTGAAAATCACGCCGATGTTGTCAAATACAATCATCGCCGCCGAAAATGCCCCCACAACTTTGGCGCGACCAAAGCGCCGGTAACCAAAAAAGCCGTCACCAAATTCAAATCCGTGGGATGCAAGCCGAAGATGTCCGTGCCCAGTGCCAGGGCGATGACTAACCGGTATACAACCGCCCCCGCCAAACATGCAAGCAGCATTATCCACAACCTTCTCCCCGGTATCAGCGTCTCTCCCAATATGACCGCCGCCAAGCCGAGTATGATAGTACCAATGCCGACATTAATATCGGCAAAGCCGTTTGCCTGCGCAAACAAAGCCCCGCCGAGTGCAACCAAACCATTGGATACCGCAAGACCGCAATAGACATAAAAACCGGCATCCCCCCCTTGCGCGCGCAGCATCGCCGGGTTTTCGCCCGCCGCCCGCATCGCCAAGCCAAAGCCGCTCGCAAGCATGCGCGCAAGCAGCAAAAGCATCAGCAACGCCAAAACACAAAGCAACAAAGGGCGCGCATATTCGGCGGCAATGCCCGCTTCTTCCAAACTGGTAAATATTGTCTTTTCGCCGAGCAGCGATATGTTCGGCTTGCCCATAATGCGGATGTTGATGGAATAGCCCGCTACCATCGTCAGAATGCTGGCGAGCAAATGCAGTATGCCGCATCGGACAGCCAAAAACGCCGTTATCAAACCCGCAATGCAGCCGCCCGTCGCCGCCAAAAGAGTTGCGGTATAAACATCCGTTTGTGCGACAATCGCCGCCGCCGCTATCGCGCCGCCGAGCGGAAAACTGCTCTCCACCGTCAAATCCGGAAAGCGCAAAACGCGAAAAGTCAAAAAGACGCCGAATGCGACAAAGCCGTATATCAGCCCCGATTCTATCGCCCCCCAAAAAGCCAGATAACTCATGGCAGCAACCGGCAAAAACAAACGCCGCCGGAAATAGCACACTCCCCAAAAGCCAAAACCTTCCCGCCGTTAATAATCATAAAGTCCGGCGGGCGGTTTGGCTTTGTGTTATTGCACAATGCGCGAAGGGTTTGCCGTCAGTTCCGCGGGCAGGGTAATGCCGAGTTTTTTTGCCGCCGCCGGATTGATAACAATGTCCGTTCCTTTGGCGACTTTTGCCGGAAGTTGCGCGGGGGTTTTGCCGCCGAGAATAGCGGCGACATATTCCGCCGTTTGCAAGCCGACCTGATAATAATCAAAACCGACCGATGCTACCGCGCCTTTTTCCACATAATCCGCAGTTGCGCCAAAAACCGGAATGCCCGCGGCATCGGCGGCGCCTGTCATCGCGGCGATGGCGCTGGCGACCGTGTTGTCGGTAATGGCATAAAGGATTTGGCTTTTGTCGGCGGCGGCGGTGGCGGCGGTTTTGACTTCCGCGGTGCGCGATGCCGTCGCTTCGGCGACTTCATAGCCGCGCTTTGCCGCTTCGGCGCGCAATAACTCCACAAGCGAAACCGCATTCGCCTCGCCCGGGTTATACACTACGCCGATGGTTTTGACATTCGGCGCTATCTTCGCCATCAGTTCAACATGCTGCCCGACCGGCGACAAATCGGACAATCCGGTAACATTGCCGTCCGGCTTTTCCATTTGCGTCAGCAGTTTCGCGCCGACCGGGTCGGTAACGGCGGAGAAGACAATGGGAATATCTTTGGTGGCATTTGCCAGTGCCTGCGCCGAAGGCGTGGCGATGCCGACCAGTACATCCGCTTCTTCGCCGACAAACTGCCGCGCGATTTGGGCGGCGATGGCGGGGTTGCCCTGCGCGGTTTGGAACTTGAAAACAAAGTTTTCGCCGTCCTTGTAGCCGGCTTCGGCAAGCCCGTCCAAAATGCCTTTGCGCACATCGTCCAAGGCAGGGTGTTCCACAATCTGCGACACGGCGACAGTCGGGCGCTGGTCAAAAGCGGACGGATAAAGCACGCGCGCAATAACGGCAAGCACAACCGCAACAGCGGCGGCGGTGATAAGTATCTTTTTCATTGTTGACTCCTTTGCGTTTTTTGGTGTAAATGTTGCGGCATCGGCAAAACTTATCCGCGCCCGTCATTATAACCGACAATATGGCGGTATAATAACAAACGGCAAGTTGGCCGGGCAGCCGCCTTGTGAGTTGCAGTTATCTGTGATTTGCGGGGAGGAAAGTCCGGACTCCGCAGGGCGGGACGCCGGGTAATGCCCGGGCGCCGCGAGGCGACGGAAAGTGCAGCAGAAAGCAAACCGCCGACGCGCCAATCAATTTAACAATTGGCTGGTGCGGGTAAGGGTGAAAGGGTGCGGTAAGAGCGCACCGCGCATATCGGCAACGATGGCGGCTAGGCAAACCCCGTCCGGAGCAAGGCCAAACAGGGACCAAGCACTGCCCGTGCAAGAGTCCCGGGTAGGCCGCACGAGGGCAAAGGCAACGATGCCCCCAGATGAATGGCTGCTTATTACAGAATCCGGCTTACAGGCCGACTTGCCTTTTTTATCAGTTGTTAAATTGCCGGTTGTCAGTTGCCGGTTGTCAGTTGTCATCCGCCAATTCGGGCGGATTTTGCTGTACAATGGCGGCGGGCGGTGGTTTGCCGCACTGGACAGAAACAAAAGGAGAAAAAACAATGACTAACTTCCTGCGCACCCTGTGTATCGTTATCTTTTCCGCCGTCGTCGGTGGCAATGCTTTCGCCGACAATTTGACGCCCTTGCATCAGGCGGCAGAAGACGGCGATATCGCCGCTGTCAAACGCCTGATTGACGGCGGGGCGGATATTAACGCAAAAACAAACGATGGCGACACGCCTCTGCATGTTGCGGCATCTAACGGTCAATCTGAAACGGCGGATGCGCTTGTCAAAGCCGGGGCGGATATCAATGCGGCAGGCAAGTATGGCGGGACTCCCCTGCATTGGGCGACAAGAAGAGGGCAAGTTGAGATGGTGAATGCGCTTATCGGGGCAGGAGCCGGTATTAATGCGAAAAGCAACAACGGCGGCACGCCACTGCATTGGGCGGCATCCGAAGGGCAAGTTGAAACGGCGAATGCGCTCATCAAAGCCGGGGCGGATATCGGCGCAAAAGCCAGAAAGTATGGCAGAACGCCGTTGCATTGGGCGGCGTGGAACGGCCAAGCCGAAACTGCTGCGGCTCTTATCAAAGCCGGGGCGGATATTAACGCGAAAAGCATTGAAGGCGGCACTCCCTTGCATCGCGCGGCAAGCGGAGGGCAAACCGAAATCGCGGATATGCTCGTCAAAGCCGGAGCGGATATCAGCGCAAGGTTGAAAACAGGAGGCGCGCCACTGCATAGTGCGGCATGGTTTGGGCAAACCGAAACCGCTCTTTTTTTTGTTGATGTCGGGGCGGATATTAATGCAAAAAATAAAAGCGGCGAGACGCCGTTGCATTGGGCGGCGCAGAATGGCCAAGCCGAAACTGTCGCTGCTCTTGTTAAAGCCGGGGCGGACATTGAAGTTGCGGACAAAAGCGGGCGGACGCCGCTTGACATTGCCCGGCAAAAACAACAAGCGGATGTAATTAAGGTTTTGGAGAACCCGCCGCTACCGTAGATGCAAGGCGCGGCTTTTTGGCGAGTGTCGCAATTGACGACGAACGGAAAACAAGACGGAAAGTGCAGCAGAAAGCAAACTTAACAATACAAGCGACAAACAACAATGGTTAATTCCCTGCGCGCCTTGTGCATCGTTTTCCTCGCCGCCATCGGCGGCAATGCTTTCGCCGATGGCGGCTTGTCGCCTTTGCACGAAGCGGCGGCGGATGGCAATGTCGCCGAAGTCAAACGCCTTATTGACAACGGGGCGGATGTTAATGCAAAAGACGAAAAGGGCTGGACGCCTTTGCATAGTGCGGCAGCGGAAGGTCAAGCCGAAACCGCGCTTGCCCTTTTCAAAGCGGGGGCGGATATTAACGCAAAAGATAATGACGGCAAGACGCCCGGGCTGGTTGCGGCGCGGGAAAGGGAAATCGGAACCGTCCGGGTGCTTATTAAAGCGGCAATAGTTTCCTCTGCCGGTGGCTTCAATACTTTTGCCGACAGCGGTTTGCCGCCTTTGCATCGGGCGGCAAAAGACGGCAATATCGCCGAAGTTAAACGCCTGATTGACGGCGGGGCGGATATCGGCGCAAAAACCAATGTCGGCTTGACGCCTTTGCATATTGCGGCGGGGAACGGTCAAACCGGAACCGCGCTATCCCTCGTCAAAGCGGGGGCGGATATTAACGCAAAAGCCAACGGCGGCTTTACGCCTTTGTATTTTGCGGCAGGGGGCGGCAAAACCGAAACCGCGCTATCCCTCGTCAAAGCGGGAGCGGATATTAACGCAAAAAATAAACAGAATAACACGCCTCTGCATTTTGCGATATGGCTAATGCAAACCGAAACCGCGCTTGCTCTTGTCAAAGCGGGAGCGGATATTAATGCAAAAGGGGAAAGCGGCGGGGAGACGCCCCTGCATGTTGCGGCAAAGGGTCAAACCGAAATTGCGCTTGCTCTTGTCAAAGCCGGGGCGGGCATTGACGCAAAAACCAGCAGCGGCCGGATGCCTTTGCATAGTGCGGCATCGGCAGGTTCAACCGAAACCGCACTTGCTCTTGTCAAAGCGGGAGCGGATGTTAACGCAAAAGATGAACACAACACAACGCCCTTGCATTATGCGGCGATGGAAAGCCCTGAAATCGTACATGCTCTTGTCAAAGCAGGGGCGGATGTTAACGCAAAAGATAAAGATGGCGCAACGCCCCTGCATTATCCGGCAGTGGAAGGTCCTGCCGAAAATGTGCATGCCCTTGTCAAAGCGGGGGCTGATATTAATGCCAAAAACAGGAGTGGCTGGACGCCTTTGCATTATGCGGCATTCACCTTTGGTGATTCTCGCGCCGCCGCCGCCCTTGTTGAAGCCGGGGCGGATATTAATGCGAAAGGAAATGAAGGCGAAACGCCCTTGCGTGTGGCGATAGGCAGTTTTCAACTGAAATCCGCCGCCGTGCTGGTTGTGGCGAAAGTCAAAAGATATATGGAAATACTGGGATGGGAATGACCCTTAACTTCCTGCGCGCCCTGTGCATCATTTTCCTCGCCGCCGCCATCGGCGGCAATGCTTTTGCCGATGGTGGTGGTTGGCCGCCTTTGCATCAGGCGGCGCTAGATGGCGATATCGCCGAAGTCAATCGCCTGATTGACGGCGGGGCGGATATTGAGGCAAAATCTCACTATGGCTTTACGCCTTTGCATAGTGCGGCAGCGTATGGTCAAACCGAAACCGCACTTGCCCTTGTCAAAGCGGGGGCGGATATTGAGGCAAAATATAACGATGGCGGGACGCCTTTGCATAGTGCGGCAGGACCTAGTCAAGCCGAAACCGCACTTGTCCTTGTCAAAGCAGGGGCGGATATTGGGGCAAAAGATAACGATGGCAGGACGCCTTTGCATTTTGCGGCAAGGCACGGTCGAACCGAAACCGTGCTCGTCCTTGTCAAAGCAGGGGCGGATATTAGGGCAAAAAATAACGATGGCGAGACGCCTTTGCATCTTGCGGCTTATCTAGGTCAAACCGAAACCGTGCTCGTCCTTGTCAAAGCAGGGGTGGATATTGGGGCAAAAAATAACGATGGCGAGACGCCTTTGCATAATGCGGCAGAGTATGGTCAAACCGAAACCGCGCTTGCCCTTGTCAAAGCGGGAGCGTATATTAGCGCAGAAAGCAGATACGGCAGAACGCCTCTGCATGAGGCGACTCGGGAAGGTCAAGCCGAAACTGCGCTTGCCTTGGTCAATGCGGGAGCGAATGTTAGCGCAAAAAGCAATTATAACTATACGGCTCTACATCATGCGGCAAATTGGGGGAATAATGATGTCGTCGCTGCCCTTATTGAAGCCGGGGCGGATATCAATGCAAAAGACAATGGCGGCAGGACGCCCCTGCGTGTGGCGATAATCAGTTTTCAACTGAAAACCGCCGCCGTTCTGATTGAGGCGAAAATAAAAAGATATATGGAAATACTAGGATGGGAATGACCATTAACTTCCTGCGCGCCTTGTGCATTGTTTTATTCGCCATCATCGGCGGCAATGTTTTCGCCGATGGCGATTTGCCGCCTTTGCATCTGGCGGCGAAAGACGGCGATGTCGCTTCGGTTATTATCCTTATCGGCAACGGGGCGGATGTTAATGCAAAAACAAAAGAAGATTGGACGCCCCTGCATTTTGCGGCGGTGCAGGGTGAGACCGATATCGCCCTCTTCCTCGTCAAAGCGGGGGCGGATA
>JBPCWZ010000187.1:0-5958 GCA_051009015.1 Gammaproteobacteria bacterium
ACCGGCGGGATAGTGCCTATTGCGGCAGGCGCGGATATATCCGCCCGTGCGGTTGAATGTTTTGTTCGGTCTTTTCGGCGGGCACGATGCGCCTATCTTCAACGACCGCATTGATATACAGCGCGAGAAAAACAATAAACAGCACCAGCGCCGTAAAAAGCAGCGCCGAGAGTTTTATCGCCTGCCACGAAGAATTGCCGCCCGCCATAACAAAACGCATTCTAACACAACCCCGCCCGTTATCGTCATTGTCGCCGTAACCGTCCTCGCTTTTGTCATGCCGGATAATCCCTTCGCCGGATATTGTAGCACATCGCCGCAATGTTTGACAATGCCCGCCCGATTATGATGCCCGTAATGCTTCGGCGTGGCGGGTTATTTGTTCGGCGAGGAATGTTGCTATGAAGTAGTAGGAGTGGTCGTAACCGGCGCGGCGGGTTAGGGTTAGGGGTTGTCCCGTTTGTTCGCATGCCGCTTGCAGGGCATCGGGCATTAATTGCGGCAGGAATTCGTCTTCTTCTCCCTGTTCCACAACTATCGGCGGGCATTTTGCCCCGGCTTTTATTAACTCGGCGGCGTCCCATTGTTGCCATTGGTTTTTGTCTTCTCCCAAATAGCCCGCCAGTGCTTTTTGCCCCCATGCGCATTTGCCCGGGTTGCATATCGGCGCAAAAGCCGACACCGCCCGAAAGCGTCCGGGGTTTTTCAGCGCGATAACTAATGCGCCATGCCCGCCCATGGAATGTCCCATAATGCTTTGGCGGTTTGTGTCCGCTTGCGGAAAGTGCGCGGCGATAACTTGCGGCAGTTCGCGGCTGATGTATGAAAACATCCGGTAGTTTTTGTCCCACGGCGCGGCAAGGGCATCGACATAAAAGCCCGCGCCGCTGCCAAAATCATAACTCTCATCTTCGCCGGCAATCCCCGCGCCGCGCGGCGAAGTGTCCGGGGCGATGACGATAACGCCGTTTTCGGCGGCATGTTTTTGCGCTCCGGCTTTGACGATAAAGTTTTCTTCGGTGCAGGTCAAACCCGAAAGCCACCAGATAACCGGCGCTTTATTACCGGCATCCGCCTTTTCGGCATTTGGCGGAAGATAAACCCCAAAGCGCATCGGCGTGCCGGTCTGTGCCGATTGATGGCGGCATATTAATTGCCAGCCGCCGAAAGAGCGGTTTTTGGCGACGGTTTCCATCTTAATCATTCCCCCTTTTTAGTGGGAATGCCATACACTTTCGCCCATTCGTCCAGCCATTTGTCAACTTTCGGGCAGAAGCGGTCAATATCGGTAATGGTATCCACTCCCCGGAATCGGCGGAGGATTCTCTCGCGCTGTTTGCGAAAGCCGGCGTTGTTTCCGAGATATTCTTTCAGGGCGTTAACGCGATGGTCGTCAAGCAAGCGCAAGCCGAATTCCTGACATAGTTCGGCGTAGCCGATGAGAACGCCCGCGCGTTCCGTTTCCGTCAATTTCGGTTCTTCCTGCGCGCTTGCGGCGGGCGCAAAAGCCGCCGCCAGCGAAAACGCAACAATAACAAACATTTTTTTCATCTTTTTCTCCTTGTTAAAACAGCACAACGCTGCGGATGGATTCTCCCCGCCGCATTAGTGCAAACGCTTCGTTGATATCGTCAAGCGGCATTGTGTGCGTTATCATCGGGTCAATTTGTATCTTGCCTTCCATATACCAATCCACAATGCGCGGGACATCGGTGCGCCCGCGCGCGCCGCCGAATGCGGTGCCGCGCCAAACCCTGCCGGTTACCAGTTGAAAAGGGCGCGTGCTTATTTCCTCGCCCGCACCGGCGACGCCGATGATGACCGACTCGCCCCATCCCTTGTGGCAGCATTCCAAAGCAATCCGCATTGTTTTGGTATTGCCGATGCATTCAAAACTAAAATCCGCCCCGCCGCCGGTGATATCAACAAGATAAGCGACAATGTCATCGCGCACTTCCTGGGGATTGACAAAATGCGTCATGCCAAAGCGCTCCGCCATTTGTTTGCGCGCCGGGTTGATATCAACGCCGACAATCTTATCCGCCCCCGCCAACCGCGCGCCCTGGACGACATTGAGCCCGATGCCGCCGAGCCCGAAAACAACGACATTATCGCCGGGTTTGACTTTGGCGGTATTGATAACCGCGCCGATGCCGGTGGTAACGCCGCAGCCGACATAGCAAACTTTGTCAAAAGGCGCATCGGGGCGGATCCTGGCGACGGCGATTTCGGGCAGGACGGTGTGGTTGGCAAAAGTGGAAGTTCCCATGTAATGATAAAGCGCATCGCCGCCGGAGGAAAAGCGGCTGCTGCCGTCGGGCATAACGCCTTTGCCCTGCGTGGTGCGGATGGCTTGACACAGGTTTGTTTTGCCGCTTGTGCAATAGTCGCATTGCCGGCATTCGGGCGTGTAAAGCGGGATGACATGGTCGCCCGCTTTGACGCTGCTAACGCCCGCGCCGGTTTCCAAAACAACCCCCGCCCCTTCGTGCCCGAGAATGGCGGGAAAGATGCCTTCCGGGTCGGCGCCGGAAAGGGTAAATTCATCGGTATGGCAAATGCCGGTCGCCTTGATTTCCACAAGCACTTCCCCGGCTTTGGGCCCGTCCAGATTAACATCCATAACAGCCAGCGGTTCCCCGGCGGCAACAGCAACAGCAGCACGCGTCTTCATAATAAACAATCCTCCCGCCCGCCATTGTATCAAATATTCCCCCCGCGCCTTTTTTACATTGAAGACGGATAATCCGAAAGCAACTTTGCGCCGTTTTTTGTAATGTGATATTGGTCTTCGTATTTGACGCCTTCGCCGCCGTCTTGCCGCCCGACATAACTTTCGCAGCAAACGGTCATTCCTTCCGTAATAATGCCGTCATGCCCCGCTTCGTCCCACATATAGCCGAAAGGCAGGGACGGGTATTCGTCGCATAATCCTATGCCGTGAAAAGGCAAACCATAGTTGCGAAACTCCTGCGGCGGGTAGCATAATGCTTTTTTTGCCGCTTCCTCAAAAGTCATCCCCGGGCGCAACATTGCCGCATTCTCGCGCACTTGCGCCACCGCCCGCTCGTGCAAGTCCTTTTGCGCGCTTGACGGCTTGCCGCCGCCGACCAGCCATGCGCGCGATATGTCCACGCAAATGCCATAAGCGCCAATTAAGTCGGTGTCAAATGACAACAACTCGCCAGCCATCATCGGGCGCGACGAACACTCCTGAAACCACGGGTTTGTTCGCGGTCCCGCCGACAAAAGCCGGGTTTCTATCCATTCGCCGCCGCGCTTGATGTTTTCGGCATGCATGACAGCCCACACTTCGTTTTCGGTCGCACCCGGCACTGCTGCTTTTCGCATCGCATCCAGCGCCCGGTCGCAGGCGTAAATGGCGCAGCGCATGGCGAGGATTTCATCTTCGCACTTGATAAGTCTTGCATTTTCCATTACTTCTTCGCCGTTGCCGATAGTCACGCCCAAAGCGCGCAGAGCGTCCGCGCCTTCGGGGTTGCATTTGTCAATGGCGATGCGCGGGTTTTTGCCGCCGGCGGCTTTTGCCATGTCGGCGATTTCCGCCGCCCACTTCTCCGCCCGCTGCTGCAGGCGGCTGCCGGATGAGAAATAAAACCACGAAGTCGCGGGGCGCACTTCGTCTATTTGCCGGTTGTGCGCCGACAAGTGTTCGCAGCCGCGATAGTCAAAAACCGCCAACTTGTCGGCGCCGACAAAACAATAACGCGCCGCATCGTGCGCCGTCCATAACTGCATATTGGTCGCATCGCTCGCATAGCGGATATTGAGCGGGTCGGCGAGGACGATGGCGGCATAGTTGCGCTTTTGCAGTTCGGCGCGTACCCGGGCAAGGCGATGACGGCGCACTTCGTCCATCCGCGGAAGCCGCAACCCGGCGGCGCGCCATTCGCCGGTTGCCAATTCGCCGGGACCGAGCAGATGCATATTAAGCGAGCGGTCATAATCATAAGGCAGCGAAGGTTTCTGCCCCGCGCCAATCTTCGCCCGATAAACCATAACCCGATTATAACCTTTGGCAGTTGTCAGTTATCAATTGCCGGTTGTTTGTTGTGCATAATGCGATAAGCCCGCCCGCCGTGATGAAGTTGGCGGGAGCGGTTTTCGCGGGGGAGTGTTTTGTTGCGCGCTTTTGATGGCGGATTATTGGCATGTTTGCCGATGCCATTTGCGGCGGGTTTGGCGGCATATCACCCCTTTCGTCATTCCCGCGCAAAAATCCCGTCCTTCCCGCCCCCCTCGTCATTCCCGCGAAAGCGGGAATCTAACGCTGTCATTCCCGCGAAAGCGGGAACCGACAGGGCGCCCCTTCGGGGCTTTAATTATGAGCGCGCTTTGCGCACTCTGCGGTTTGCCATTTGCGGCGGCAAAGCCGCCGTTTGCGCTTGCGCGCAAATAGCCAAATGGCAAGGGTTTGGATTCCCGCTTTCGCGGGAATGACAAAATGCGCCCACTTTGCGGGCGCATTACCTTAAGCAACGGCTTATTATAAAACCGCCGCTCCGTATTCCCAACCGCCGGCAAAGCCGCGGGATTTTGCCAACTCAATCGCCGGCAGGATAACTTTATCATAGCGGTCTTTCAGGTTTGCGTGGTCAGTCAAAATATCAAAACCGCCCTGCCCTTCGGCATCAACAAGCCCCGTCTCGTAAGATTCGCGCAATGTTTTCCACTTGTCCGGAGAATCGGCAAGCACCCGCACGGCAAGATGTTGCATATCCAAAAACTTGCCATAATAATTATTGGCGGGCAGTTTGTCCGATTTGGCGGAATTAACCGCCGCCGTTGTCGGCACAAGATTCCACAAGTGATTATGTGCGTAAAAATGCCACGGCACATAATGGTCCAAAACAAAATGCGCCGCCGACAAATCGGCTTCGCTGTATATGCAATGCACGGGATGCACCGCCATAATATCTTTCCAAAACTCCCGCTGTCGTCCCATACTTTCCGTCTTTTTTGGCGCTTGCAATTTGTTGGCGATAGCGGGAACGCTCGGATTGTGTTTCTGCAGATAATGCAGCCAGCGCAACTCCCGCCAAGCCCGCACTATTTGCAAATTGTCGGCGACATAATCCGCCCACTTGGGATGAACAATAACAGCATTGCCGTCAAAGCGATAAAAGGGCGGAAAATCACTGCCGAATGTTTCATCGGCAAGTTGTATTATTTTGCCGTTTTTCTCTCTGTCCAAAAGCCCTTTCAGTTTGTCGCCAAAAAACGGCGTGAGCGCCCGATAAGGGACAAATTTAACAACATCGGCATATATGTCATCCGGTATTGCCTTGCGGCGAAAATGGGCGGCAACTTTCGCCTGTTGCGGCTCGGTTTGCAAACCCGCGCCCCAAACGGCGATATGCCGCCGCATCATATCCTGTTTGCCGAATGACAAGCGGAATTGATTAAGCGGGTAATGCGCCATTACAAACATTTCCGCCACGATGGACTTAAACGGAATGCGCACTTCGGCAAACTGCGGCAGGCGCGAGTTGCTTTTGCGCTCCGCTGTTTCTTCCGCCACAAAGCCAATAACCGCGCCAAGCCACAAAAACTTGTAGGAAGTTGTCGTATCATTCAGCATTCCGCCAAATGCGGCGGTGTTCAAAAACCGCGATATCGGCAAATATATCGGTTGTTTTCCCATTGGTTTATGCGGTGTGTTTTATAACGAACACGCCAAGCAGGATTCATCATCTTCGCCTTCTTCTGCGAGAATCTCCTGCCATGTGCGTTTGTCTTTGGGGCGGCGCATTTTTATCGCCTTTTCCTCTATCTCATCGGCGCGCTCGGCGATTTGCGCCAGCGTTGTGCCTTGCGACCATGTGAAGCGGCTGCCGTCTTCCGGCTGCAGTTTTTCATATTGTTGCGCCTGCCGGAATAACTCCGGATGACGGCGCAAAAGCCCGACCCATTCGTCGCGCCGCTGAAAAAAACAAA
>JBPCWZ010000188.1:0-9746 GCA_051009015.1 Gammaproteobacteria bacterium
AAAACAACTCATTACCGACAAGGCGCTGATGGCGCTTGTTGCCGGGCTTTTTGCCGTCGGGCTTGTCGCGCTTTACAGCGCCGGGGGCGAAGACCGGTTTTGGCGGCAACTTTGGCGCGGCGTTGCCGGTATTGTCGCGATGTTTGCGCTGAGTTTTTTGCCGCCGCGCGGACAGCGGGCGGCGGCGGTTGTCTTTTTTGCCGTTGGCATTATCGCCCTTTTGGCGGTGCTGGTTTTTGGCGTCAAGATAAACAACGCCCGCCGCTGGCTGAGTTTTGGCAACTACAATGTGCAACCTTCCGAGTTTATGAAAATCGCCCTGCCGCTCGGTTTGGCTTTTTTGTACGCGCTTACCGCATCCGCCAAAGCAGCCATCGGCGGCGGGCGGCATTTGTTGTTTTTGTTGATTACCGCCGTCATCGCCGGTTTGGTGGCAATGCAGCCGGATTTGGGCACGGCTATCATCCTCGCCGGAACCGGCGCGGCGACGGTGTTTTTTGGCGGCATCGGCTGGCGGTGGATAACGGCTTTGAGTTTTGCCGCGCTAATGTCTTTGCCGTTGGCATGGCGGTTTGTCCTCAAAGAGTATCAAAAAACGCGCATTGAAACTTTGTTTGACCCCTATCAGGACGCCCTCGGCAGCGGCTATCACACGATACAATCGCAAATCGCCATCGGCTCCGGCGGCGTTTGGGGCAAGGGTTTTCAGGCGGGCACACAAGCGCAACTCGGCTTTTTGCCCGAAAGGCATACGGATTTTATCTTTGCCGTATATGCCGAAGAGTTCGGGCTTGCCGGGGCGGCATTGCTTGTCGCTTTGGCGGTTTTGTTGTTTTTGCGCTGTTTGCGAATAGCGGGCAGGGCGCCGGATATGTTCGGGCGGCTGGCGGTTGCCGGGATTGCCGCCGGTTTCTTTCTTACTTTCATTGTCAATTTGTGCATGGTTTCGGGTTTGCTTCCGGTTGTCGGCATGCCGCTGCCGCTGGTCAGTTATGGCGGCACTTCGCTATTGACGACTTTTTTCGGTTTTGGCATTGTGCTCGCCGTCGCCCGCAAAACAAGACGACAGGGAGGATAATGACGATGATGATGAAAACAAAAGCGGCGCGGGTTTTGCTGTTGGCGGGTTTTGTCGCCGCTTCCGGTTGCGCGGCTTTGCCGCCGCAGTTTTCGCAACCGCAAAAGCCGCAAACACAAACACCGGCGCAAAAGCCGCAAGCGGCATCTGCGAATGCGCCGACTCTTTCGCAACCGCCTTCGCCGCCGTCATCGTCATCATCATCATCTTCGCGGCAACAAGACGGCAAGTATTATCTGGACGACGGGCCGCCCGACAACTCCGGCATTGCCCTCGCCGATATTCCCGATGCCGTCCCGCGTGCCGACAAGATAAACCCGGCGCACAACCGCCCCTATACCGCTTTGGGAAAGCGTTTTGTGCCGGATGCCGCGCCGCGCAAATATCATAAGCGCGGCATTGCCTCGTGGTATGGCAAGCGTTATCACGGGCGCAAAACTTCAACCGGCGAAGTTTATGATATGTTCAAAATGACCGCCGCGCATCCGACTTTGGCGATACCAAGTTATGCCCGCGTAACCCGCGCCGATACCGGCGAAAGCGTCATCGTGCGCATCAATGACCGCGGTCCCTTTTTGGGCGGGCGCATTATAGATTTGTCTTATGCCGCCGCCGCCCGGCTCGGTTTTGTCAAAAACGGCACCGCCGAAGTGATTGTGGAAACAATACTGCCGAATGATTACAACACTCCCGCCGCGCCGCAAATTATCAATGATAATGCCGAAGTTGTTGCCGCAAAAAGCCGGTTATATGTGCAGTTTGGCGCGTTTTCGCTGGCGGCAAATGCCGAAAAACTGCGCGATGAGTTATCGGCAAAAACTTCGCTGGCGGCGATGGTTATCAGCGGCGGCGGTTTTTATCGCGTTGTCGCCGGTCCTTACAAGGATTATCATATCGCCGAAACTGTGCGCGATGATTTGTGCGCCGATGGCTGGTGCGGATTAGTCAAAGCGTTGCCGTAATGACACAACCGGATACCGCCGGAAATGCCGGTTTTGTGCGCACGGAATATGCGGATTTTTCCGCGCCGCTTGCCTTGCAAAGCGGGGCGTCTTTGCAAAACTGGCGGCTGGCATATCAAACATGCGGAAAACTCAACACCGCCAAAAATAACGCCGTGCTGGTTTGTCATGCCCTGTCCGGCTCGCAACACGCCGCCGGAATTGACGCCGATAATAATGTCGGCTGGTGGGACAACTTCATCGGACCCGGCAAACCGGTGGATACCGAAAAGTTTTTTGTCGTCTGTCCGAATAATCTCGGCGGCTGCCACGGCAGCACCGGTCCGGCAAGTTTGCATCCGGATGACAACAAACCCTACGGCTCGCGTTTTCCGGTTGTGACCGTTGAAGATTGGGTGCGCTCCCAAAAGATGCTTGCCGAACATTTGGCGATTGATTGTTTTGCCGCGGTTGTCGGCGGCAGTTTGGGCGGAATGCAGGCATTGCGCTGGGCGCTGGATTATCCCGATGGTTTGCGGGCGGCTGTCGCCATTGCCGCGGCGGCGCGGCTTTCGGCTCTGAATATCGCTTTCAATGACATCGCCCGTCAGGCGATATTGCACGACCCGCATTTTTGCGGCGGCGATTATCTGGCGCGTGATACTTTTCCGCGCCGGGGGTTGACTGTGGCGAGAATGCTGGGGCATGTTACTTATCTTTCCGGCGCGGCGATGGCGGCGAAGTTTGGCAGAACGCGCCGCGCCGAAAGCGCAAGGTTTGATTATGAAACCGAGTTTGAAGTGGAATCCTATTTGCGCTATCAGGGCGCGAAGTTTTCCGGTTTGTTTGACGCCAATACTTATCTTTTGATGACAAGGGCGCTGGATTATTTTGACCCGGCGGCGGAAAGCGGCGGCGATTTGGCGCGCGCTTTTGGCGCGGCGCGGGCGGAGTTTTTTTTATTGTCGTTTTCAAGCGACTGGCGTTTTCCGCCATCGTCATCGCGCGAACTCGCCCGCGCGCTTTTGGCATCGGGCAAACAAACTTCGTATATGGAAGTGCAAACCGAAGAAGGGCATGATTCTTTTTTGCTGGCAAATCCGGTTTATCACAATGCGGTGCGCGCTTTTATGTCGCGCCTTGCCGCGCAGTTATGAACGCGGCGATGACAGCAGAGCGGATAGATTTTGCCCGCATAGCGGGGTGGATAAAACGCGGCGCGCGCGTTTTGGATTTGGGTTGCGAAGACGGCGCGATGCTTTCGTATCTGGCGGAAAAGCGCGGGGCGGAATGTGTCGGCGTGGATATCAATCCGGCAAACCTGACCGAATGTTTGCGCCGCGGGGTGTCGGCGGTAATGGCGGATATCAACGGCAACCTGCCGCTGTTTGCCGATGATTCTTTTGATGTCGTTGTGCTGTCGCAAACTTTGCAAAGCATCCGCCGCCCGCCGCCGCAAGTGCTCGCCGAAATGCTGCGGGTCGGCAAAGAAGCGATAGTATCATTCCCCAACTTCGGCCATTGGCGAATGCGCCTGCAAGTGCTTGGCGGCAAAATGCCAACCGGGCGGCGTTTGCCATATCAATGGTTTGACACGCCAAATGTCCGCTACTGCACCATCCGCGATTTTGAAGCATTATGCCGCACCGGCAACATCCAAATAGCCGACCGGGTATTCCTGTCCGGCACAACAGAAACCAAACACCTCCCAAACGCCCGCGCCGACCTGGCAATATACAAACTGGCGGCAAAATAAAGCCCCGCTTTTCCCCGCCAACTCCGTCATTCCCGCGCAAGGCGGGAATGCGGAATTTAATTGTTAGAAGTCCAGCCCCTCCCAATCGGGCGAATTCGGTTTGCCGATGTCCTTGCCTTTTCCGATGTATATTCTCCATTGGCTATATTCTTTGTTGTCGGGAGTGATGATGCCGCCTTTCAATTGCCCCTCTTTGCGGCGTTTGTTTTCTTCGCGGATGTATTTCCGCAACCCATCGCTTTTGCCCTGGGCGGTGGCAACCGTGATTCCGCTTTTGGTGTCATAAATCCCGACGGTGCCGTCGTTGAAGTGGACAATAAAATCCGCATAAAACGGTTTCTCTTCGTCGTTTTCCACATACGGCACGGCGAAATAGAGGGATTCACTCTCGCCGTTTTTATACCACCACTTTACCACGCTTGCGGCTTCCAGATATTTAATAAACGCTTTCTCCGTTTGCGGTTCGTTTTTCGCCGCATAGAACGGCTTCATTGCCGACTTCTCCACTTTGCGGTGGGAGTAATTGTCGCCGTAAACAACCGTCTCCGGCAATTCCCACTGCTGGGTTTTCTGCAGCAGTTCTTTTCTTTCCGCCGTTTTCCGCTTGTAAAGGTCTTTGGCGTCGGTGAGCACGCGCTCAAAACGCCAACAATTATCCTCGCTGAGGGTGATGCCTATAATCCTGTCGCTGACCTCATAATTTATGTTCATTTTGCCGAGGTAAAACTTGTAAATCGCATCTTTCACCCTGTTGATGGAGCGTTCTTCGGGGTAATAGGGCGACAAATTGTCGCGGACGAAATAATCAAAGAGTTTTTGCAAGTCGGCTGCGTTGGAAACATCCAGCCGCTCGCGTCCGGCAATCGTCTCGCCGGCAAGCGTATCAATGCTCGTTTGTTCATAATCGGCGATAAGCGCGGTTTGCACTTTCTGCCCCTGCGTTTGCAGTTTTTCCGCGAGTTCGTAGTTGTCCGCCGCCTGCAAAAATAGGTCAATAAACTGCGGCGACAGGCGCGTCATTTCGCGCTGTCGCAAGCGGTGGACGGACGACAACTTGACCGGCTCGCAACCGTCAATGAGCCGGCTTGTGTACACGGAAAGATAACCCCCGCCAACACCCTCGCCGATGGAAATGTTCGGCAGGTTTGTATACACATACGCGCGGTCCAAAGTGCCGTCATCGTAATGCCCTTTTGCCGGTTCGGGCATGCGCATAATGCGCCCCAGCGTCTGCACGGAAAATGTCACGCTTCTCCAATCGCGAAACAGGGCGAGAATGTGCGCGCGCGGGCAATCCCACCCCAGCGCAATCGCTTGTTTGAATATCAGCACTTCCGCGCCGTTGTCGTTGCGGGAAATGTTTTCCAGATTCTCCTTTTCGTCAGAGAGGTAAATGGCGAGTTTGCCGTTATCCACCGTGATGTCGTGGTCGTGTTTCAGCGCCCGCAGAATGGCATTTTTGAGATTGTCTTCCTGCGCCGTTTTCCGGTCGGGAAGTTGAATGCAGAACAGCGGATTAACGCCCGCCCCTGCATTGTCAAAAGCGCGGGCAATTTCTTTCCTCTTGTCAAGCGCGCGTTCCAAAACAAACATATCGCCCTTTTCGGCGAGCGCCGAACGGACGCTGTCGTCGGCAAGAAGATTCTTGAACCCTTCATTTAGAATCACCGATTTTTTTATCATTCCCGCTTGCACCACATATTCCAAGGGGACGGTGCAAATTGCATCGGGAGCGTCAATCGCCTTCGGCGTCGCCGAGACATCAATCGTCAGTTTGGGCGCGATTTCGGCGATTAGTTTTTGCGACATCTCGCTTTTCGCGTGGTGGTGGCTTTCGTCAATGACCAAAACGATGTCCAGCCCGCTTTCCACGGTATTCTGCACGACCTTGCCCAGATAAAACTCCTGTTCGTTTTCGCGGACAATGGTGTTTTTGTTCTCTTGGCGGATGCTTTCCCAATTGAGAAAAAGCACCTCATTCTCGCCGATTTGTTTGTCGGTAAGGTCATAGAAAAACACGCAATCCAGCGCTATGGAATCCTCGTAGTGCTTTTCCAGTTTGTCGCGGCTTTGCGCGTGCAATTTGCGCGGCGCGACCCAGACAAAGGCAAGCGGCTTCGGCGTTTCGCCATCGGCGAGGCGCTTTAACAGTTCCGCCATCATCACCGTTTTGCCAGAGCCGGTCGGCGACTTGAAAACCATCTTCTTGTTGCCGCGCTGCCGCAACAATTCGCCGCCGGACTCAAGCATTTGCCTTACGGCTTCGGTTTGGTATTCTTTGATTTCCATCGCTGTCCCTTACTTGAAAATGCGCCGGTAGACGCGCAATATCGCCTCCGGTATGGGGCGCGATTTTACCACTCCCCGCATGTCGGCGAATGATTCCGAAAAATCCTCGTCGCCGAACGAAAAAACATAAACGCTAAACTTCCCGCCCAGTTTGGCAGCGGCTTTTTTGAATTTGCCGATAGCGGCGTAGTTATAAATAATGCCGGTGCGCCGTTTTTCGTTGCGGAATATCTTGTAGTCGCTGTTGTCTCTCTCTTTTTCATAAGTGCCTTCGCGCATGCACAACATTTCTGTCGCCTTGCGAGTGAGCCTTGCCTTATTTTTATCCGTTGGCAGGGCGGGGACAAACGCAGTTTTGAAATACCGCAGATTGAGGGGGATTCCGGTTATATCGGGATACGCCTCATGCTTTTGGGTTATTGCTTTTATCCTTGGCTGGCAAACTTCGCGCGCGATGCCGTTCTCGTTGTTTGTGCAAAGAATAAAACGGCGTTTGCCGCCGTCATATCTGTTAAGAAGAGAAACGGCGTGACCTGTCGTGCCGGAGCCGGCGAAAAAATCCAAAATCACAGCATTTTGCCGATTATGGATTATTGCCCTTATGCAGTCCATAACCGCATACAGCGATTTGGGATATGGAAAATCGTTGCCTATCAATTTGTTAAGCAACTTGGTTCCATACACATTTGCATTATAAATGTTTTCGTCCCAGACGGTCTTCCACCGGTATTTCCTCTTGTCCCGGATGATTACTAACTCACCCTTGACCTGCTTGCAGGTCAATTCGTGTTGAATTTCTTCAACACGGTTCCGTCCGAACCGCCATTTCCGCTCCACGCCGCTCCCGTCAACAGGGTAGATTTCTAAAACCCCCGATTGTCCTTTCACATTTGCGCCTTCGGGATGAAAGTCATCCGCGCATACATCCCCAAAACCAGTGATTACCCCATCTTTCACATAGATGGGGTAAAAGCATGTTTTGGCGGATTCGCGTTTTGAGGTTTCTTTCCCCCAATCACGGAAAGAAAAGGAAGATGCATCATCCCTTTCCACCGTTGATATATGGATGCCGTTGGACGGGTGGACAAAGTAAGCGTACTCGTTGGTGTGCGAGAAGTTATGCCCCTGTATCCCGCCGGGGTTGTGGACAATCGTCACGCAGACGATTTCATGGACAGGGAAAATCTCATGCAAGAGAATCCCCAAATTTGCCTGTTCGTGCTTATCAACCGTGCAAACCAGCACGCCATTCTTTTTCAGCAATTTTTTGGCGAGTCCCAGCCGCTTCGCCATCATGGACAACCACTTGCTGTGGCGGTAACCGTCGTTTTTGTCAACAAAGTCGTTGTTATATTTCCAGTCCTTCGCGCCGGTGTTGTAGGGCGGGTCAATGTAAATAACATCTATTTTGCGCGCGTGCGTGTAGTTCAGCACAGAAAGGGCGTGGTAGTTGTCGCCTTCTATCAGCAGGTTTTCCGGCAGGGCGGAGTCGGCGGCGCGGATGGCGAGGACTTTGATTTCCTTCAAGACGGGCAATTGCTCGCGGCACTGCGCGGCAACATCTTCCGGCTTGTCCTCCCAGACAAGACCGTATTTTTTGCGCTTGTTAAGCGCTTTAATTTCGGCTATCAGCGCCGGTTTGTCCCAGTTGTGGTAATCGTTTCTCGGCACGGGTTTTTTGCTCCTTCTCTTTGTTTTGTGTGCGCCGCCGCATTTCCAAGTACGCATTATACACAAAAACCGCCAATGCAATCCATTACCCCGCCCTCTTTGACAATCTCCGCCGTTGTTTTCTGCCGCCCTTACAGGGCTTGATTAATTGAACATGCCAATCCACAGGGCGGCGCGCTTTCGCGCTTTGCCCTGTGCTATAACCTGCCGCCCTTACAGGGCTTTGATAATGCCGCCGCTTCGCGGCGGATGGATTCCCGCCTGCGCGGGAATGACAAAAATGGCGGGTTTTATTATAGAATTGGCTTTTGCGGGGTATAGCGCAGCTTGGTAGCGCGCCTGCTTCGGGAGCAGGAGGTCGTGAGTTCAAATCTCGCTACCCCGACCGCGTTTCGGTTGGCGATTATCCGCTAACTGACAACCGTCAAATGTCGTCCGCCAAATGCCAATCGCCGCCTGTTGCGGCTTTTATGGTTTCTTCGTCAAAACCGCGGGCGGACAAAAAACGCGCCATTGATGCCAGCGTTTTGGCGTCTTTCGCCGGTTCGGGATATTTTTTGCCGAGTGCTTTTTTGGCGCGGGTTTGTTCGTCTTCTGCCAGTTCCGTCATTGCCACCGCCGCATCCGCTTCGCCAATGCCATAGCCCGATAGTGCTTCGGCTATTCGCGCCGCCGCCCATTGCCCGCCGTCTTTGTCTTTTCCGCGCACAACCATTCGGGCAAAACGCAAATCGCTCAACAAGCCGTCTTTTTGCAACTTCGCTACCGCCGCCGATGCGACATCGGGCGAGTGATGACTTTGTAGTTTGGCGCACAACTGCGCCGCGCAATATTCGCGCTTTTTCAACATTTTGACCGCCCGCCGCAAAGCCGCCGCAATATCTTCCGCCGTCATCATTACCAAAATAACAAACGACCGGCGGCGACAAGCAACAATGCGCCAAATACCTTTCGCAAAACCGACTCCGGCAATCTTGCCGTGGTTTTCGCCCCCGCCGCCGCAAAGATGACGCTAAACAGCGCAATGCCGAAAAAAGCCGGCGGATAAACAAAACCCCAACTGTCCGGCGGCAAACCCGGATGATGCCATCCGCCGCCGATATAACCCGCACAAGCGGCGGCAGTCAGCGGAAAGCCGACAAAAGCCGAAGTGCCAATGGCGCGATGCATGGCAAAACGCCGCCGCGCCAAAAAAGGCACGGTCATAACGCCGCCCGCTATGCCAAGCACAGCCGACAATGCGCCGATAATGCCGCCGGTTGTGATGCATAACGGCGCGGGCAAAACAGGCGGGCTTTGCGGCGGTTGTTGTTGCTGCTGCTTTTTGGCGCGCAGCATTGTTATGCCGACAAACAACAAAAACACCGCCAGAAAACTTTGCAATGCCGCCGCCGGAATGCGCCATGCAAAAGCACCGACAACAACCGCCGCCGCCGCCGCGCCGATGGCAAGCATTATCCCGCTGCGCCAATGCACCGCGCCGCTTTTGGCATGGGTGATAAAACTCGCCGCCGTTGTCACAGTGGTAATCGCCAGGGCGGTTGCGATGGCGGCGTGGGTGGATACTTCCGCCGCCATCTTTGTCGGCAGAAAAAATATCAGCAGCGGAGAGATTATCACCCCGCCGCCGATGCCGAGAAGTCCGGCAAAAAAGCCCGCCGCCGCGCCGGTCAGAGCATAGACAACGCCGTCAAAAAGCATTGTTAATCTTTGCCTTTGCGGCAAATGTCAGTTGCCGCATTGCCGCGATTTGGTATGTTGTTTTGAGATTTGCAAAGGTTATTTCGGGCTTTTTGCGCCTTATTTTCCCTTTCCGTCCGTTAGTTTAGCAAAAAACAAGGTAAATCGTCAAACCCGGGCGAGTTCGTCCAATCCCGCCCTTCTCGTCATTCCCTGCAAAAGCGGAGAATTTTGGCAAACCCGGCAATTTGGGCGAATCTTATGGTATCATTTTATCGTGTTGCGAAAGGCGCAATACCTCACAAGGAGAAGACAATGACCGAACCGGAAC
>JBPCWZ010000189.1:0-12225 GCA_051009015.1 Gammaproteobacteria bacterium
TAATGGCGTTTTCCGCCTGTGTCGCCAATGTGCTGTCAATCGCCGCCAAAAGCCGCGCCTGTTGTTGTTTGCGGAAGTCGGCAAAGCCGCCGCTTTGTGCCGTGTAGGAAATGGAAGTTTGCGGAAGTTGTTGCGCCGATGTCCTGTCGGCAAAGGTCAAAGTGTAAAAGCCGCCAATTAAGGCAATGACGGCAAAAGCCGTTTTGCCAAAGGTCTTAGCCGTGCGCCGTGCGCCGTGCGCCGTGCGCCGTGGGATGGTAATTAATCATGCCGAAAATTATAAACCAAAAAAAGCCCGTTTTGTCAAACTCGCCAAAAAAAATCCCCCGCCGTGCAAAAAAACCACCATTGCCCGTTTTCGTCATTCCCGCCTGTTTCCGTCATCCCCCCTCGTCATTCCCGCGCAAGCGGGAATCCAACGCGCCCGCAAGGGCGCCCCTTCGGGGCTTTAATAACGAGCGCGCTTTGCGCACTCTGCGGTTTGCCATTTGCGGCGGATTCTCCGCCGTTTGCGCTTTCGCGCAAATAGCCAAATGGCAAGGGTTTGGATTCCCGCTTTCGCGGGAATGACGAAAAAGGCGGCGCGGGGCGGTATAATTGTCCGTTGTGGGTCTGTAGCTCAGTGGTTAGAGCACACGCTTGATAAGCGTGGGGTCGTTGGTTCAAGTCCATCCAGACCCACCTGTGCTTTCTTTGGCGCGGTAAAAAACAACAAACGAAAGACCAAAAGACAAACAAATAAAGGGGAAAACAATGACGGCGAAGAGTATGGACGGCAAGCGGGCGGCAGGGCAACTTCTCGCGCAGTGCCGGCAACAAAGCGAAACATTCCTCGCCGAACACGGCAGGCGTCCCGGGCTTGCCGTGATGATAGCGGGCGATAATCCGGCTTCCGAAGTGTATGTCGCCAATAAAATCCGCGCTTGTGAAAATGCCGGATTGCATTCGCAAATGGCGCGCTTTGCCGCCGATGCCGCGACCGCGCAGTTATTGGCGGGCGTGCGGGGGTTTAATGACGATGATGCCATTGACGGCATTTTGGTGCAGTTGCCATTGCCGCCGGATGCCGATGCCGAATCGGTTTTGGATGCGGTATCGCCGCATAAGGATGTTGATGGTTTTCATGCCGTCAATATCGGGCGGCTTGTGCTCGGCTTGCCCGCGCTTGCGCCTTGCACGCCCTCCGGCTGCATGCGCCTGCTTTCCGATGCCGGTGTCAATCCGTCCGGCAAAAATGCCGTGATTCTCGGGCGCAGTAATATTGTCGGCAAGCCGATGGCGCTGATGCTTGTCAATGCCGGGGCGACGGTGACGGTGTGCAATTCCAAAACGCCCGATATCGCCGCCGAAACCCGCCGCGCCGATATTGTTGTCGCCGCCATCGGCAAGCCGCGTTTTGTCCGCGGCGATATGATAAAGCCCGGCGCGGTGTTGATTGATGTCGGCATCAACCGCGATAGCGAAAGCAAAAAGATAGTCGGCGATGTTGATTTTGACGAGTGCGCGCAAGTCGCCGGACATATTACCCCGGTGCCCGGCGGCGTGGGCCCGATGACGGTTGCAATGCTGATAGCCAACACCATCGCCGCCGCCCAAAGCCGCCAAAGCCGGTAGTTTGTTATGCTTGTGCTGTTGTATAAGTTCCTTCACCTGACCGCCGCCTTTGCCTGGTTTGCCGGTTTGTTGTATCTGCCGCGCTTGTTTGTTTATCATGCCGGGTGCGATGACGATGCCGGGCGGGCGCGCTTTTGCCGGATGGAATCGCGCTTGTATTGGCGCATTATGCTTCCGGCGATGGTTGCGGTGCTGGTTTTCGGTTTGATGCTTGTTGCGACCGCGCCGCGCGGCGGCTGGATATTTATCAAAATGGCGCTGGCGTTTGCGCTGGTTTTGTATCATCTTTATTGCGGTTTTGTCATTCGCGCTTTTGCGCGCGGGCAAACGCCGCACAGCGCCCGCTTCTTTCGCTTCTTTAATGAACTGCCCGCGCTTTTATTGGTGGCGCTGGTTTTTGTTGCGGTTTATAAACCGATGATGGGATGAGGCGGATAGAATCGCCATGATGAAACGCGCCGCCCTTTGTCTGTTTGTGCTGGCTTTGTTTTTTGCCACATCATCGTGCGGCAAAAAAGCCCCCTTGCGCTATCCGCCCGCCGCCGCTAATGGCGCGGCGCAAAGATGACCGCCGCCGGTTTTTGGCGCGCGCCGTGCGGCAACTTGCATGCCGAAAATGTCGCCCTTGCCGATATCGCCGCCGAGTTTGGCACGCCCTGTTATGTCTATTCGCAAGCGGCGATTAGCGGCGCATTCGCGCATCTGCAAAAGGCGTTTGTCAAAAGCAAGCCGTCATTGCGCTTTGCCGTAAAAGCCAATGGCAACCTGGCGATATTGAAGTTGCTCGCCGCCGAAGGCGCGGGTTTTGATATTGTATCCGGCGGCGAGTTGGCAAGGGTTATCGCCGCCGGCGGCGATGCGTCCAAGGTTGTTTTTTCCGGAGTCGGCAAGAGCGCCGCCGATATCAAAGATGCGCTTGTCGCCGGTATCGGCTGCTTTAATGTTGAGTCGGCGATGGAACTTTCGCGGCTGGAAACCATCGCCGCCGCAAACAACAAAAGAGCGACCATCGCCCTGCGCATAAATCCGTCCATTGACGGCGGGGCGCATCCGCATCTGGCGACAGGCATCGGCGACAGCAAATTCGGCATTGCTACCGGCGAGGTTGTGCCGCTTGCCAAATATGCCGCCGCTTCTTCTTCTTTGCATTTTGCCGGTTTGAGTTGTCATATCGGCTCGCAGATTGACAAAGCCGCCGCTTTTGTCGATGCCGCCGCCGAAGTCGCCAAACTGCGCGAAAAACTTGGCGGGCTGGGAATACAAACGCCGCTGATAAACATGGGCGGCGGTTTTGCCGCCGATTATCAAGGCGAAGGGGAGCGGATAAACTATGCCGTTATTGACGATGCCTTCGCCGCGCACTTTGCCGATGCCGAGTTGTTGCTTGAACCGGGGCGGCGTGTTTGTGCCGCCGCCGGAGTTTTGTTATGCCGCGTGGAATATGAAAAACAAGCGGCAAACCGCCATTATTGGATTGTTGATGCCGGTATGAATGATTTGATGCGCCCGGCTTTGTATTCCGCCATCCACCGCGTCGCCGCCGTTTGCGAACAGGGGGAGGAGAAAAAAGGCGATATCGCCGGTCCCGTTTGCGAAAGCGCCGACATCATCGCCCGAGATTGCAAACTTCGTATTACAACCGGGGGTTTGCTTGCGGTTTTGGATGCCGGTGCTTACGGGATGACGATGGCATGCAACTACAACGCCCGCCCGCGCCCTTGCGAAGTAATGGTTTGCGGCGGCGGCGTCAGGTTAATCCGGCGGCGGGAGACGGTGCGGGATTTATTTGCCGCCGAGGTCAATTTGTAGTTTGCGGTATTTATCCAGCAACTGCCCGCGGGTTTCGCGGTGGTTGTCGTCTTTTGGAATGCATTCCGCCGGGCATAGTTTGGCGCATTGCGGCTCGTCAAAATGCCCGATGCATTCGGTGCATCGCTCCGGGTCTATCTGATAATATTCCGCGCCCATTGAGATGGCGCTGTTGGGGCAGACCGGCTCGCAAACATCGCAATTAATGCACTCGTCGGTTATCTTCAGCGCCATGCCGGTTTTGCCGCCAAAGCCGCGGCGACATGCGGCGAAACAAACTTGTGCGCATCGCCGCCAAGTTGCGCTATCTCGCGCACGATGGTGGATGACACATAGATATAATCGCTGTCCGGCGGCATAAAAAGCGTTTCTATGCCGCCGTCCAAAATGCGGTTGACATGAAACAACTGCGATTCAAACTCAAAATCGGACACGGCGCGCAAGCCGCGCAAGATCACGCGGCAATCCTGCGCGCGGACGAAATCGGCAAGCAAGCCGTCAAAAGCGGCAACGCGAATATTGTCGCTGTCGGCAAACGATTCGGCGGCAAGTGCCATGCGCTCTTCGGTGGAAAACGCCGCCCGCTTATGCACGCCGCGGGCAATGCCGACAATAATCTCGTCAAACACCTGCGCCGCCCGGCGCACAAGGGCTTCGTGCCCCAGCGTTATGGGGTCAAAAGTGCCGGGGAATACTGCGCGGCTCATTGTGCCGCCCGCCACAAATGCCAATAAACGCCTCCGGCGCGGCGGGCGGTTTTCTCCCGCCACGGGGCAAAGGGCGTCAGTCGGCGCGCGCTTTCCAAATAGACAATGCCATCGGTCGCCAGATGATGATGCGCCGCCGCCAGCAAACGCCGCCAAACGCCGTCATCGCGCATTGCGTCAAAAGGCGGGTCCATAAAGATAATGTCAAAACCGCCGCCGCCGCCGACATCCGCCGATGACAAAAACCGGTGTGCGCATTTGGCGATAATGCGAATGCCGCCGCCGTTTGGAATAAGGGCGGCTGCCGTTTGGCGGATGCGGTTTGCGCTCGGGCGATGACGCTCCACCAGCCAAACTTCCGCCGCCCCGCGCGATGCCGCTTCCAAACCCAGCGCGCCGCTGCCGGCAAACAAATCCAAACAACGCAACCCGTCCATCGCGCCCAAACTATTGAAAAGCGCCTCGCGCACGCGCCCGGTACTCGGGCGGATTTTGGCATTCGGCAACGGCGGAATTTTGCGCCCGCGCCAGCCGCCGCCGGTCAGCCGCAACATTGTTATCTCAAAGTTCCTGCCGCGCTTTGTCCGCCGCAAGCGAAGTGGAATGCTCGTTAATAATCCGCAACAGCACATCTTTCGCTTCCACTTCGCGCCCCAGCCGCGAAAGCGCCCGCGCCATAACGAGCATCGCATCCGGCGCTTTGTCGCTGTCCGGATGACGGGTGATTAAATCCTGCGCGGCGACAACAACTGCTTCATAATCGCCCAATGCCAGCAGTGAATTGCTTATCCAATAGCCGACATTGACCTGAAACTTGCCGTCCGGATAAAACCGCTGCACGCGCCGAAACCCGTCCAGCGCCGATTGATAGCGCCGCCCCTGAAACTCGGCAAAGGCGCTGTCGTATAACTCCTGCTCCGGCGGAAGTTGGATAATCGCGGAAAGTTCGGAGACATTCAAGCCGATAGTCGCCGATTCCAGCCGGATGCTTTCCAGCAGTTCGCGAAGTTCGGCAAGTTGCTCTTCGGTAGCGACAACCCGGGACTCAATGGCGGCATTCTCGCCCGTGCGCCGGCGGCGGAGGTTTTCGTTTTGCTCATCCTGCGCGCCGCGCAGTTGGCGCAGTTCCGCTTCGGCTTTTTGTAATCTTTGGGATATGCGCCCCAGTTGCTGGTTTGTCGCGCCGAGTTGTTCGCTTATCCGCTCGCTTATTGCGCTTTGTTTGCGCAGTTCTACAATATGGTCGGCGAATTGTTTGAGTTGTTTTTGGTGGTCGTCCAAACGGGCGCGGGCTTCGGTATCCGAAAACAACTGCGCCTCGGCGGCGGGCGCAAGCGAAAAGACAAGCGCAAAAGCAAAAGCGGATGCGCCGCCGCCCGCGCCGATGGCGGCGCAGATGCGCCGCGCCAACAAACCCGCCGCCATGGTGCGCGGTTTATTCGTCGCGGTAGCGGATGTCAACGCGGCGGTTTTCGGCCCATGCCGCTTCGGTATTGCCGAGCGCGCGCGGTTCGCCTTCGCCATAACTGAGCGCTTCCAGTTGCGCCTCCGAAACGCCGCCGGCCGACATAATATCGCGCACGGCATTGGCGCGCCGCTGACCGAGTGCCAGATTATATTCGGTGCTGCCGCGGCTGTCGGTGTTGCCTTCCAGCAGGGCGCCCTTGTCGGGATTGCTCAGCAAATAGCCGGTGTGGGCTTCTATGAGCGGCAGATACTCCTCGCGGACGACGGATTTGTCGTAGGCAAAATAGACCGCGCGCCTTTGCAAAAGCCCGTCTGTAACGCGCTCGTCAAGCGGGTCGGGCGCCGCGCTAAAATCTTCCGCCGGGTCATCGGCGGGGACGACGATGGGCCTCTCCACAACCGGCGGCACCGGCTCCTCGTCAATAATCTCTCCCGACACTTGCGGCTTTTGCGCGCAGCCGGAAACAGCCAAAGCAACAACCAGCGCCAAAACGCCGTGTTTGCCAAATGTTTTGTTTTTCATCGGAGATCCCTCTTCCTGTTTGTTTGTTGTCAAAACACCTTAGAACCAATCGGACGATATCGGACTCCATTCGGGATCCGCAACCGCGCCCTTCTCGGCAACACCGGCGCCAGACAATACTTTACCATTAATTGAAACGATATGCAAACGATTCGGGCGGTTTTCGTTCGCAAACATGATCATTGTGTCATTGGCGGCAAAACTCGGCGAATCCGCGCCGCCGCCATCCGTCAGCCAAACTTCCGCCCCGCCGCCGATATCCATCAGCGAAATATTGTTGCGCCGGTTGTCGTCGCGGCGCACATATGCCATCAAAGCGCCGTCTTTGGAATAGCGGGCATTGACGGCGTAGCGCGTGCCGAATGTCAGCCGCCGCGCCTTGCCGCTTGCCAGTTCCAATTGGTAGATTTGCGGCGTGCCGCCTTCGTCCGAAGTCATCAGCAGTTTGCCGCCGTCCGGCGAAAAATCCGGCTCGGTATTGATGCCCGCACTTTGCCTTGCCCGCCGCCGCCGGTTGTCGTCAAGCAAATATATTTGCTGGTCGCCGCCGTGCAGAGTCAAAGCGGCGGCGATGGTGCGCCCGTTTGGCGACATCGCCGGGGCGCTGTTGCTGCCTTTGAAGTTGGCGATAACGCGGCGGCTGCCGTCCAGAAGCGATTGCCAATAGATAACCGGCTTGCGGTGTTCAAAAGAAACATACAAAAGCGCATTGCCGTCCGGCGACCATGCCGGAGATATCAGCCGCGCGCGGGAAGTCAGCACCGTCTGGGCGTTGTGGCCGTCATAATCGGCGATTTGCAGTTTATACACTTTTTTGCCGCCCGCCGCGCCGTGGAGTATGTAGGCGACTTTGGTGTGAAAAACCCCCGCCTTGCCCGACAACTTTTGCACTATCCAATTGCCGATGCTGTGGGCGGCAAGGCGGCGGGCGCCGGAATCAAAAGTAATGTTGAGCGGCGCATCGTCAAGCATCGCGCCGGTAATGGCATCGGCAAGTTGAAATGCCGCCGTGCTTTCGCCGTTTGCGTTTTGCCGCACTTGTCCGACGAGCAAGTATTCGCCGCCTTGTGCGCGCACGGCGGCATAATCGGCGTCATTGGTTTTTCCGAAACTGGCGGTGCGGCGGTTTGCCGCCCGAAAATCCCCGCTGCGATTCAAATCATCGGCGATGATATCGGCAAAGCCGCCATCGCCAAAAGGTTCAACAACAATCTCTATCGGTCGCCATTCGCCGCTTGTCGCCCGGATATCCGCCGCCCGAACAGAAACAGGCGGCACAACCGCCACCGGCAGCACCAAAACCGCCGCCGCCAAAAACCCCAAACCCCGCCGAAATCGCCAAAGCATAAAACAGATTATACCCCCGCCCCCTTTGATAACCGGTTTAATAACCGCCGCCGTTTTTTGGTCATTGCCGGTTATTAAATGACGAAAGTTAATGCAGATACATTCGCTTGCGGGCGAGTTGTTTGTTGCGGACGACGAGAATGACGACCAACAGCGAAAAGACAAAAGCCAAACGATATTCCGTGCCGAGAATATAATCCGACAACTCTTCGGCACTGCCCAAGCCGACCGCCGCCGCTATGACGCCGGGCAAATTGCCCACGCCCGCCACTATCACTATCATAAAAGAGCGGACGGTATAGGGCAAGCCGATATAGGGATGCACCGTAAAAGTCATCGCCACCAAAGCCCCGGTGATGCCGCACAAGGCGGCGTTTAGCGCAAAAGTCATTGCGTACACCTTGTCGGCGTTTATTCCCAATATGCGGGCGGCGCGCTCGTTTTGGGCGGTAGCGCGGATGGCGCGCCCGGTTTTGCTGCGCGCCAAAAACACGACAACCGCAACCGCAACCACCGCGCAAACAGCCAAAGACAACAGGCGAATGTGCGGAATGATAAGCACCCCGTCCAACAACGCCACCGAGCCAAAACCGGCCTCGGCAACTTGCACATCCGCGCCAAAGCCGAGATTCATCAACTGCTGAATCATAATGCTGATGCCGAATGTCGCCAGAATGGAAGTGAACAAATCGCGCCGGACGATGCGGCGGATGACCAGATAATACAAAAACCAGCCGAGCAAAAACAACATAACCGCCGCCGCCGGCAGCCCCCACAGCGGATGGATATCGTGCGTGTAAAGATAAAAAGCGACATAACCGCCAAGGATGACAAACTCCCCCTGCGCGACATTGATAATCTTCATCACCCCCCAAACCATCGCCATCCCGTAAGCGGCAAGCGCAAACAACGCCCCGATAACCAGCCCGTTAGCAACCGCCTGCCCGACAAGCCAGGGCGCATCAAACAACAGCGCAATATTATTCCCGATTTGCGTCATTTACACCGGCGGGTTTATTTTGTTGAAGTGCGGGCGGTCGCCGTTAGTCAGTTGGAAATCATTTATCCACCCGCGCTCCAGCCGCGACAATTTGCGCTCTTCGCACAATCTGTAATGAAACTTTGACGCTTTGCCAAACGGGGTTAATTGCCGCTTTTCATCCCCGCGCAGATGGCTAAGCATTCTCTGCCGCAGATTTTTTGCCTGACCGACATACAAAATATCGCCGCTGTAATTTGTCAACGCGTAGCACCCCGCCTGTTCCGGGACAAGTTTGGAACCGGGGTGGGAGAATTTGCCGTGGGCGTTAACCGGGGGATTTAATTCCCTCGCATTCATATCTTGATTTCCCCGCCGGAAACAATTGGCAAACTCCTAATTGTCTTTGACAATTGTGAAGACTTCTGGGTTATTGCCAAGTTGTTCATACCCGATGCCCCCGCGCCGGCTATCCACCATGCGGGGTACATGTATTGTTGGTCTGCCATTCTTTCGCGCGCCCTCTGAAAAATATCCTTGATGGCTTCCACCCTGTAATCCTGCAGGTTGTTGCAGCGTTCAATCACAACTGCGGAAACCAAATGAAAAAATTTGGTACCAATGCTTTTATAGACAACGGTGTCAACATTTTCGGCACCTGCCTCCGGAGCGACAAAAACAGATTCAATTGCGAGCCAGTAGTTCACAAGAATCTTGTTGCGTATTTCCGGCTCTTCGTCCGACAACGGGTTGTTGTCAGACAAAACATGCTCCTTTATGCTTCTGTTCAGGGATATTTCGTTAATGGTGTGCCCGGGTGCTTTTTTCTCATCATCCGCCCGCCGCACTTTCCCTTGCCACGGGTTGTGCTTAATCAGGTGCGATGCAATGTCAATCGCCAATTTATCAGTCCTTTTTCCCGTCGCCCTTGCGACCCAATCCGGCAAATAGGGAATTTCGCCATCAAGCATTTCGGTAAATTGCTTTATGATGTGTTGTTGCAGTGCCGGGTTAACAGCCCTTTGTTTGGCGTTAACAATAAGAAACTGCAGCATTTGTTGCGGCATGCTCATTCCCGTGATGATATTCACGGCAACAGGAAAAACCGACTTGCCCGGATTTTCCGCGGCAAATTGGCGCAACCCCTCAATGCGGTGCTGCCCGTCAACAACAAGAAACGGGCAAACGAGCGATGACGAGGCAGTGGAAAAGGAAATTTCCCGAGCCGCATCGTCATACTCAACTTCGCCTTTGGTGGCGAGAAGTATGGAGGTTGGCAAAAAAGCCTCATCGTGCTTGGCGGCACGGCTGAGGTCTTTTCCCAGGGCTTTCGCGCGCTTTTCGTCTAAAAAGCGTTGATAGCCCTCGGAACTGTCGGTGTCCAATTGGTTAACGCGATACAACGAATCGCGCTGAAAGTCGGCTATGGTAAAAGTGGTCGCATACAAAGTGTGTGCCCCCTGTACGATTTTAATCGCCGGTTTGCGGATGATGTTGTCTGTCATTGCTTTACTCCTGTTGTCGTTGGCGGGAAAAACCCGCGCCCCGAAGTATAGCACTTCGGGGCGGGCTTTTGTTTTTCTTTTACCGCTCGCTCCATTTGGGGCGGGGGATGACGGGGGGGGTTGTTGCCCATTGGGTTGGGGCTACTACTTTGTAGTCCGAATCCAATATCTGGCTCATTACCATCGGCTTGGCGATATTCTTGCCCGTCTCGTCAAAGCGGATGTTGCCGTAGAAGGTTTGCATGTCCGTCTCCGCAATAACATCGCGCAAAACTTGCGGGTCAAACGATTGTGCGCGGCGGAAAACATCCGCCCATAACTGCACCGCCGCCGCGCTTTCCGCCGCCTGATACGGCGGTTCGTAGTCATACACTTTGCGAAACTCGCGCACAAAATCCTCGCCGCCGCCGAATACGCCGTCGTCATCGCGATAGGTCAGTTGCTTTTGCCACTGCCTTGCGCACAAGGTATATTCCGCACCCGCCGGGGTTTTCGCTTCTATCTGCGCCGAGTCGCAATGCGTCATCGCCACCATCGGCACATCAACCCGAAACTGCTCTATCTGCCGCGCCGCCGTCGCCGCGCCTTTGGCATGACCGGAGACGAAAAGCGCATCCGGCTTTGCCGCTTTTACTTTGTTCAAAGTCGCGCTCATGTCGTCAAGCGTTTTTGGCAGTTTGTCGTCAATGATTATTTCCATTCCGTGGCGCTTTGCCGCTTCCACAATGCCGAGGCGGACATCGGCGGAGAAAGGGTCGTTTTCTATCGCCAATGCCAACTTCATATCGGACGGCGATTTGCCCAGCACCGCCGACTTCTCGGCAAGCAAATCCACCCCGCTGGCAAGATACTGGTCTGCGGAAGTCAGCAGCGCAAACAAATAGCGATACCCTTTGGTAAAAAGCGAGCGCGATGCGCCGTTTGCTTCTATCATCGGTATTTTGTAGCGTTCCGTTATCGGCGCCATCGCCTTGGTCAGCCCCGAAGAGTAGGGTCCGAGCATAAACTTCACGCCGTCCTGTTGTATCAACCGCTCTGCCAGTTGCGCGGCGCGGGCGGGGGTGGATTCGTCATCGTAATAGATGATGTGCAGTTTGTATTTCCTGCCGCCGACTTCCACGCCGCCCATTTGGTTGATGCGGTCTTTGGCGAGTTCGTAGCCGTTTTTGGTGTGGTTGCCGTTGGTGGAATACTTGCCCGAAAAGGAAATGGCGGCGCCGAGCACAATGGTGTCGCCTTCCACTTTCGCCAATGCGGGCATCGCGCCGCCAAGCGAAAAAGCCGCCGCCAAAAATGCCGCCGTTATCCGCCGCCGCAGGGTTGTTGTTGTTGTTGTCGTCATCGGTTCCTCCGATATTTGTTGGTTGTGATATTTTGCCGCTTTTTGATGATGGCGGCACGGGGGATATTGTATATCATTTTTGCCTGCGCGGTATAATCGCCGCAAATGATGCCGACTATTATCGCCGCCGCCGATGACACGATGGGGGGCGGGGGGGCAAGGGAACAGGGGGGGCGGCAAAAGTGGCTTCGCTTCGGCGCGCCGGAAAGGGTTGTGATGGCGCGGTCGGTTGATGAAGTTTGCGGTGTTATCGCCGCCGCCGATGATTATGCCAAAGGCGGGGGATATGTCGCCGGTTTTGTTTGTTATGAATCTTCGCCCGCTTTTGATAGGGCGCAGGTTGTGCGGGCTTTTGACGATGGCGTTGTGCCTTTGGCATGGTTTGCGCTTTGCCCGTCTCCGCCGCAGCGGACGAGGTTGGCGGCGAGTGTTGATGCGGCGGCGGCAAAACACATTGCCGGCAAATGGCGCGCCGAAACCGGCAGGGCGAAATATCTGCAAACAATAAGCGACATTCACCGCCGCATTCGCGCCGGGGAGGTGTATCAGGTCAATCACACATGGCGGATGCATGCGCGTTTTGCCGGTTTGGCGCGTTCGTGGTTTGCCGATATTGCCCGGGCGCAACCTTCGCAATGGTCGTTTTTTGTTGAAACCGATGCGTGGGCGGTTTGTTCGGCATCGCCGGAATGTTTTTTTGCCAAAAGCGGCGGCGGCATCAAAGTCAAACCGATGAAAGGCACGCGCCCGAATAAACCCGGCGCGGCAAAACAACTTGCCAATAGTGCCAAAGACCGCGCCGAAAACCTGATGATAGTGGATATGGTGCGAAATGATCTGGCGCGCCTGCCCGATGCCCGCAACATCACAGCCGCGCCGCTTTTGCAAATAGAGGAATATCCGACCGTGCTGCAGATGACTTCCACCGTGCA
>JBPCWZ010000190.1:0-2807 GCA_051009015.1 Gammaproteobacteria bacterium
CCCCCGCCCCCTTTGATAATCCCCCGCCGATGTTTGATATTTGCCGCCATTGTTTTCGGTCGCCCTTTCAGGGCTATATTTATCATAATACCGATTCACGGGGCGTTGCCCCGTGCTATGACCAGAGTCGCCCTTTCAGGGCTTTAATACCGCGCCCTGCGGGTGCAAGGAGATTCCCGTTTTCGCGCAAAAGTCGGGTTTGTAGATTCCCGCTTTCGCGGGAATAGCGGTGTGGGCGCGGGTTTGTTTAATGCGCCATTTCGCCTTTGGCGTATTTTTTTGCCATTTCTGCCAATGGCAGGGGGGTTATTTTTTGGGCGTTGCCGGAGGTGTTGAATGCTGCTAATCTTTGGCGGCATATTTCGGTCATTTTTGCCATTGCCGGTTTGTTGAACTTGCGGGGGTCAAACTCGGCGGGGTGGTCTTTGGCTATTTTGCGGTATTGCCCCGTCATCGCCATCCGGCAATCCGTGTCTATGTTTATCTTGCGCACGCCGTGCTTGATGCCTTCTGCTATCTCTTCCACCGGCACGCCGAAAGTTTGCGGCATTTCGCCGCCTGCGGCGTTGATGATATCCTGCAACTCCTGCGGCACCGACGAAGAGCCGTGCATAACCAAATGCGTGCGCGGTAATCTGGCGTGGATTTTTTTTATCACATCAATCGCCAGAATGTCGCCGTCCGGGCGGCGCGAAAACTTGTATGCGCCGTGCGAAGTGCCGACCGCAACCGCAAGGGCATCCACTTGTGTTTCTTTGACGAATTGCTCGGCTTCTGCCGGGTTGGTCAATAACCTTTCGCGCGGCAATGCGCCTTCAAAGCCGTGCCCGTCTTCTGCTTCTCCGCCGCCGGTTTCCAAAGAGCCGAGGCAGCCGAGTTCGCCTTCTACCGATACGCCGATGAGATGCGCCATTTGGCAAACTTGTTTGGTTACCGCGACATTGTAGGCATAATCCGCCGGGGTTTTTGCATCTTCGCGCAGCGACCCGTCCATCATCACGCTGGTAAAGTTGCTTGCCATCGCCGATGCGCAGGTTTGCGGGTTGTTGCCGTGGTCAAGATGCATGCAAACCGGAATGCGCGGGTGTGTTTCAACCGCCGCTTGCATCATCCGCCGCAAATAGATATCCCCGGCATATTCCCTCGCCCCGCGCGATGCTTGCACAATCACCGGCGCGCTTTCGGCTTCGGCGGCTGCCATTATCGCCCGCACTTGTTCCAGATTATTGACATTAAAAGCCGGCACGCCATAGCCGTTTTCGGCGGCGTGGTCAAGCAGTTGCCGCAATGAAATTAAAGCCATCTTATTAAAACTCCCGCCGATGACAACAACAAGCCGCGATGCTTTGTTATTACCTTGCCGCTTGCACTTGTTCGGGCGTGACAAGTTGCCCGGTGTTGTGTCCCCAGGCGTTTCGTTCGTAGGTAATAATCGCGGCGATATCGGCATCCGACAAGTATGAAAACGATGCCATTGCCGTGCCGGATTCGCCTTTTAGCACAATCGCCAAATGCTCTTCCAACTTATCCTTATCCGCCGATATGCCGCCTTTGAGCCCGGGAAAAGCGGGCGGCAAACCTTCGCCGTTTGCCTGATGACAGGCGGCGCAAAACTTGCCATATTGCTGTTCGCCAATTTCCATCGCCGTATCCATCGTCCATTCTCCGACAACTTCCGCACCGGCATCTTCAATTGCGGCACCTGCCGCCGCATCGGCAACGCGCAAAGGTTCTCCGCTTGCGCCATCTTCGCCCGCGCCTTGTTCCGCCAGCCATTTGGCATAATCCGCTTCGCTGACGGCGCGCACGACTATCGGCATAAAGCCGTGGTTCTTGCCGCACAACTCGGCACACTGCCCGCGATAGATGCCCGGGCGGTCGGCGCGAAACCAAGCATCGCGGACAAAGCCCGGCACGGCATCCTGCTTGACGCCAAGTTGCGGCACCCACCAGGCGTGGATGACATCGGCGGCGGTCAATAACAGGCGCACTTTTTTGCCGACCGGCACGACCATTTCGTTATCCACTTCCAGCAGATAGTTCTCGCCTTTGGGCGTTTCGGCGGCGGCGACCGAGTAATATTTGCCGCCGATTTGTTCCGGCGGCGTGGAAAGTTGGCTATAAAAAAACACGCCTTCGTCCAGATAATCATACGACCATTTCCACTGATAGCCGGTTACTTTGATGGTAATGTCGGGGGCGGAAGTGTCCTTGTAGGCGAGGATGACGCGCGTAGCGGGCAATGCCATCACAACGATGATAAGCATCGGCACCGTCGTCCAGATGATTTCCACCAGCGTGTTTTCGTGGAAGTTTGCGGCTTTGTGCCCCTTGTCCTTGCGGTGTTTGAATACGGCATAAAACATCGCGCCGAAGACGCCGATGCCGATGGCGGTAATGATGCCGAGCATAAACAGGTTGAGCCATTGTTGTTCGCGGGCGATGGCGCTTGCCGGCTCTTGCATGCCGGTTTGCCAAGCCGCCTGCGCGCCCGCCGCAAACAAAAGCCCGCCAGCCAAAACCGCCGCCCGCCGCCAAAAAGAAGCCAAACGCATAATGGCGGCATTCTATCACGGCAACACTCAAAAACCCGCCGCCTTCAAACCTCTCGGCGGCACATTGTGCCTTTTGCGGACGGGTTTAGAATAATGCAGTAATGGGCGATTTTTTGGCGGCGCTTAATGACCGGCAGCGGGTGGCGGTGATGACGGATGGCGGGGCGCTTGTGCTTGCCGGAGCGGGGACCGGCAAAACCCGCGTGTTGACCGGGCGCATCGCCCGTTTGATACTGCAAGGCGGAGAATCGC
>JBPCWZ010000191.1:0-5221 GCA_051009015.1 Gammaproteobacteria bacterium
AGTAGCGGTAGCGGTGATAATAAGTTGGATAGTTTTCGCCCACTTCCCCGGCAAATGGTTCTGGCTCGGCGCAATATTAATCTTCTCGGCAAAGTTCCTCGCCCTAAGCAAACCCAAACAATAACAAGCAACCCCCCGCCCGCCGGTTATAGTTTTAGCGGCGGCAGGGCGGCGATGATTTTTGCGCTGTCTATGCTCAGGCGGATGGCGCGCTTTAACAAGGAAACGATATATTGCGGGTTGTCGCTCCATTTGTTCGGGTCGTTGGCGATGCCGCTGTCTTTGTTGACGCTTTTTTGGTAGCGTTCTATTATCCATTCCAGCGGCGATTTGCCATTGACGGCATAATCGTAAGCGCGCGGCGGGATGCCTTCCAAAGTCAGCGAGTCGTTGATAATCACGGCTTTTTTGTCCAATTCGCGGCGATTGCCGCCCGCGCCGGCGGGGGCAAAGCGTATTTTGCGCACGGCATAATCGGCTTCACTCAGCAAATCCTTGCGTTTTTCGCGCAGGGTATATTCCGGCACATCTTCATAGTTGGCATGCATATTGCCGAGTTTGCGACCGGCGGCGGAAAAGGCGCGGAAGTTTTTGAGCCCGGGGGCGAAGGGAATGCGCGGCAGCATCTTGTGCAAATCGTTGGCATATTTCTCCCTGTATGACGGGGAATGCAAAACGCCATAAACATAATAAAAGATATCCTCTTTGGATATCCCGTTGTTTTTGTATTCCTTGCGAAACATTGCCAGCGTGGAGTCGGGTATGTTGTCGCGGCGTTGTAATTTGTCGCTGTCCTTGCCATCGGCAAGTTGCCCGCTTTCTGCGGTGTAATAATAAAGCGGGAAGCATTGCCCGGCGGACATCAAACTCAAATCCGGCAGTGTTTTGGTCATTAGCACGGAAAAATCCCCGCCCGCCCCGATGCCGGGGACGCAAATGGCGCGGTTTTCGGTTTCCGGTTGCGGGAAAAACATAGGCATGCGATATACCATATTGTTAAATTGACGGTCAAAATAAAGATGCTGGGCGCAAAAAGGGCGATAGGCGACTTTACGGATTTTTTTGTCCGCAAAAACGCCGGTCTTGCCCTTGGCAAGGTCGGCTTTCAATTCCCTGTCCCAACTAATTCGCGAGGTGTCGTTGCTGACAAAATCATCGGGCGTCAGTTTGGAGTTTTCCGCCTTGGCTGCTCGGTAATCCGCCACTTGCGAATTATAAAACTCAATCATCGCGCGCATATTGTGGGCGAGCGCAGGGCGCGAAAAGTTATACACCCATGCGTCTTTGTTGGTTTTGACACCGCCGCTATACCAGCGAAAAACACTCGGCGAAATTTGGGTTTTGCCTTTGTTGTCTTGCAACCCCATCGGCAGGAAGTGCAAAAACTCCGGATGGCGCTGGTTAATCCAATCACCGGCGGCATCGGGCTTTATGTTTTGCCATTTAAAACCGGCGTGGTTTTTGTCGTGCAGTTTCGTCAGTTTCTCCTCGCTTGTCAAGTAATCGCCGATGTCGTGGTAATACAACTTCGCCGGCTTATCGCCCGCCCCGTGCCTTTTGACAAGCAGGGTTATGGCAACGGGCGTCCTTGTGCCGCCTCCGAAAACATTGCCCTTTTCCATGCGCCGCTGTTCGCCCGAAGTGCGGGCATCGCCGCGCATGTTCAGGCAATAGATTGACGAAAATTCGTTTATTAAACTTTTGCGCACACCGGCGGCGGCATTGCCGTCAATAAAACCGCCGTTGGTAACAAAGGCGACAATGCCTTCGTCGCCAATGCGGTCGCTTGCCCAGCGCAGGGCGCGAAAATAAGAGTCGTATAAACTGTTTTTGTTCGCCGCCGCGGATAGTTTGGCGTAAGTATCCGTTATCCTGCTGTTCAGCCGCGGATACTTTATAGTTTGCCCGACGGCATAAGGCGGGTTGCCAATGATGACGCGAATCTTCTGCTTCTTTTGCCGAATCGCCCGCGCCGAATTGACGGGGAATATGTCGTCAATAATCCGCCCCTCGCTCTCGTCCAACTGAAAAGTATCGGCGAGGACGATGCCGCCGAAAGGGCGGTATTTGCCGCCAATGCGGTAGTGATAACTCGTCTCAATATTGACGGCGGCGATATAGTAGGCAAGCAGCACTATCTCGTTGGCATGCAACTCGCCGCTGCGGTATTTGCGGCGCAAATCGGCATCCGCTATCAGATGCGGCGATTGCAACAGCCGGGCGATGAAAGTGCCGGTGCCGGCAAAAGGGTCAAGAATATGCACATTCTTATCCGCCAGCCCTTTGTTGAATTCTTTGCGCAGGGCGGCATCGGCGCTTGCCAAAATAAAATCCACAACTTGCACCGGCGTATAAACAATGCCAAGGCGCTTGGAATCTTTCTTAAACGCCGTGGAAAAGAACTTTTCGTAAAGTTCTATCATTACGCGCTGCTTGCCTTCGGCGTTGTCTATGCCGCTTGCGCGCTCGCGCACGCTTTGATAAAAGCCCGCAAGTTTTTCGGTTTCGGCTTTCAGCCCCGCCGCATCCAGCAAGTCCAGCATTTTTTGCATCGCCTGCGATACCGGGTTTTCGGCGGCAAAAGGATGACCGCCAAACAAGGCATCAAACACCGGGCGGGTAATGATATGCTGTGCCAGCATTTCCACGGCATCGCTTTCGGCAACCGCCGGATTGAGGTTTTGTTGCAACTGCGCCAAAAATGCGCCGAATTCTTGGCGGCAGTTATCCTTGTTGGTTTGCAACAAACCATTGATGCGCACGATGATGGTCTGTGCGATTTGCGCCACATCTTTTGCCCAATCCTCCCAAAAACGGCGGTCGCCGCATTTTAGGACAAGGCGGGCAAAAATGGCATCGCTCCACTTTTCAAACTCCGGAAAAGGCAACTCCGGCGTGATTTGCTCCGCATCGCCGCCTTCGGAATCGCCGGGCTCCCCTACGCCGATAATCTCAATCTTATCCGGCTTGTCTTTGTTCAGGTCAATGCTGTTAATCATCGCGTTAAAGCGCTCGTCATGCGCCCGCAATGCCCGCAAAACATCCCAAACGACTTTGTAGTTTTTGTTGTCCGCAAGCGCCTTTTCGGGCGCTTCACCGGCGGGAATGACAACCGGCAAAATAACATAACCCAGATTTTTGCCTTTCGCCTTGCGCATCACGCGCCCGACCGCCTGCACAACATCCACCTGCGAATTGCGCGGGTCCAAAAACATTACCGCATCCAGCGACGGCACATCCACGCCCTCGGTCAAACAACGGGCATTGCTGAGAATGCGGCAGGTGTTCGGCGGCGGCTCATCCCGCAGCCATTCCAAATGCCCGTTGCGTTCCAGCGCGTTCATCGTGCCGTCAACATGCTCCACTTCGCAAACAAGTTTTTTTAGGGCATCGCCGCGCCCGCCCCTTTCCATATACTCGCGGACAACGCCTTGAAAGTTCGCCTTTACCTGCTGCGAGTCCGCTATGCGCCGCGTAAAGGCAACCGCGCGGCGCATCGGAAAACGGTCGGCTTTCGGTGAATCGTCCCGCGGCTTAAAGCGCTTGGCAAGCCCGTTCCAGCAGCCGACAAGTTTTATCGCATCCCGCAGTTTTAACTCGCCATCGTTCGCCATGGATTCTTGCACCGACTTCGCCATGCTCTTTTCGTCTATCGTCAGCACCAGCACTTTGTAATCCGAAAGCAAATCGCGCCGCACCGCTTCCGAAAAACTGAGCCGGTGCAATTCCTTGCCGTATAGTTTTTCGTCGTCCATTGAGCACAGGGTAATGTCGTGCTCTTTTGCCTGCGCTTTTGCCGATTCTTTGTAAAGGCGCGGCGTCGCCGTCATATACAGGCGCTTTTTGGCGCGCACATAATCGGCATCGTGTATCGCCGTGAAATAGGCGCGGTCTTTTTCGGCGCGCTCCACGCCGGTTGTCCGATGTGCCTCGTCGCATATCACCAAATCAAAAGGCGGCAGGTTGTTGTTCTTTTGCGCCGTTGCAACGACATCAATGGAATGATAGGTGGAAAATACAATATTCAGCCGCTCCGCACCCGGCTCAAAACGCGCGCCCAACTTGCGCGCCAATTCCTTGCTGTCGGTTGTCGCCGGCAGTGCAAGGTCGTGAATCAAAATATCCTCTTCATCTTTGTCGCGCCCGACTTGGGAATCGGAGCAAACGACAAAGTTGCGCTGCGGCACTTCCGCTTCCGCCGACCACTCGCGAAGTGCTTGCGACAACAACGACAAGGATGGCATAAGAAACAAAATGCTGCCGTCTTTTGGCGCCATCTTTTCGGCGATTTTTAATGCCGTGAAAGTTTTGCCCGTGCCGCATGCCATTATCAACCGCCCGCGGTCGCCTTCCGCGAAACCGGCAATAACATCTTTCATCGCCTCGCGCTGATGCGGCTTAAGTGATTTTTTTGTCTTTGGCAACTTGATGCCCGGGTCCAAAAAACTCGCCCACGGCGCGCCGCTTGCGCGCATGTCGGAAAAGCCCTGAAGGGTGCAGGGGATTTTTTGCCCGCGCAGGGCATCTTCGGCGTTTTTGCCCCATTTGTCGGTGGTGCTGACAAACATCCGATGCGTAAATGGCGCTTGCCCCGATGCCGTGAAGAATGTGTCTATGTCCGCGCGGTTGACGGCGGTTTCGGGCGCGTAAAACTTCGCCTGTATCGCCCAGTAGTTCACGCGGTCGCCATCCGGCTCTTCGGCAACCAAATCTATGCCGATGTCGTTTTGCGACTCGCCGCGCGCCGCGCGCCATTCCGCCCAAAGTTGCACTTTGGTAAATTGGTTTTTGTAAACCGGGTCGTGCTGCAGCCAAAACTTCACGAGGCGCTCAAAGAACCGCCCCTGCTCGGTTGTGTTGCGGGCTTTCGCCCGCAACTTTGCCAGCACTTTGTTAAAATCGTCCATCGCGTCTTTTGTTTGGCGATTATACGCAAAAACGGGCGGGTTGTGCCGGTTTTTTTGATTGGCGGGGCGGATGGTGGTAATATTGGCGGCGGATTGTTAATGGCGCGCGGAAAAGCGGGCTTGATGCATTGCCGGATTTTTGTCATGCGTATTTGGCGTTTGACATTTGACATTTTGCACTTTGTTGCATTATGCTTCGCTTCCGGTTTTGTTGTCTTGCCCCGCCGAAGGATCAACTTCCCGGAAAATCTCAGGCAAACATACCGCGCGTTTCGGGTCCATCCGGAGAGCGGGCGTTTTGTCTTTTTTGACAA
>JBPCWZ010000192.1:0-6876 GCA_051009015.1 Gammaproteobacteria bacterium
GCGTTTTGCCCCGCCGTGCCGTCCAATATCAAAAGCGTCTCGTGCGGGGCGTTTGCCATTGCCTTGCCCGCCGCGCGGCGGGTTTTTTGCAACTCCGCCATCAAATGCGGCTGAGTCGGCAATCTGCCCGCCGTGTCTATCAATACAATATCCGCCCCGCGCCCCGCCGCCGCCGCTACCGCATCAAAAGCCGCCGCCGAAGGGTTTTTCGCTCCGCCGTCCAATATGTCCACGCCGCCCAATCTTGTCGCCCATTCGTCCAACTGCTCGCGCGCCGCCGCCCGGAAAGTATCGCCCGCCGCCAGCAAAACCCGCCAGCCCTGCCGCGCAAACAACCGGCACAACTTTGCAGTTGTGGTCGTTTTGCCCGCGCCATTCACGCCCGCCAGCAAGATAACAAAGGGGCGCGCCTCGCCGACTTCCAGAGGATGCTGCAAGCACAAAAGGCGATTATGCAATATCTCCGCCAACTTCTCCCGCGCGGCTTCCGGCGGCGGCGAATGTTTTGCCAGTTCCGCCACAACCGCCGCCGCAACTTTCGCCCCGGCATCCGCGGCAATAAGCGATTCTTCCAACTTCGCGCCGTCCCACTTTGGCGCGCGCGAGAAAATGCCGCCCGACAAAAACACCGCCCGACAACTCCCTAAAAGTTAACCCAAACTTCACCGGCGGCGACATAACCCGTCTCGCCGTCCAAATGCAAAACCTGAAACCAGCCCGGGCGCGCCCGCCCCAATACTTCCATTACCACCCCGCTTTTGGCATAAAACACGCCGGGAGCGGAATCTCCGGGGTCAGCCCGCGCTATCGCGCCGCCCGAATGCGCCATCGCCGCCCGCAAACGGCGCACAAGTTTGGCGCGCACCCAGCCATTTTCGCCGCCGGGCAATAATACTTTGCACCACCCCGATACAAAACCAATCCGCCGCAGCGGATAATGCGCCTCTAATATCAACCTTTCCCCGGCACTTGCGGAGGGACCGTCATACAAAACCGCCGCCCGCCTTGTCGTCATTCCTTCGGCGCATTCTTCGGCAATAACTTCCGATGCCGTCAGAGCCGAAAAAGCCAAAGCGGCAAAAAACGCCGCAATAACAAAAAGCCGCCGCCCGCTTTGCACGGCTGCGCAAATGCGCCCGCTCACCGCCGCCCCTTGCCGGTCGGCAGTTGCGCTTCGTGCCATGCCGCCATTCCGCCGGCAAGCACGCGCAAGTTGCCAAAGCCGCCGCTTGTCAAAGTCGCCGCGGCTTTTTTGGAGTTCATTCCGTTGCCGCAAACGACGACAATGCCTTTTTCTTTGTATTTGCCGAGGCGCTCCAAACTGCCGCCCAGTTCGGCGGCGGGAATGTTTTTTGCCCCCGCAATATGTCCGGACGAAAACTCCTCGCCGCCGCGCACATCCAAAAAAACCGCCCCGGTTTGTTTGGCAAAAAGCGCCGCCGCCGAAGGTTCCAAAGATGCTACCGCCCCGCGCAAAGTCATCCAAAGCGCCCCGCCCGCCGACATCGCCGCCAGCGCAACCCAAAAGATATTTTCCAGTAAAAACGCGCTCACGAAGCGGCATTATACTACCCCGCCTTATTTTCGGGCACAAGTTATAATAAACGCCGCTTGCTATCCGCCGCTTTTTGCCGCATCGCGCAATCTTTTGCAGGCGGCAAAAACCGGCGGCGCAATACTCCGACAATAACCGACAAACCCGAAAAAACCCCCGATGGCGGCGACAAATCCGACATTTCCAAAACCCGCCCGCCGCCCGCATTGTCTTGTGCGTTTTGGCGCGCGCTTTGCTTATGCTTTGTTGTCGGTCTTTGCACTGCCGTTTGCTTTGTGGCGGCTGGCAAAACGCGGATGGCGGGCGGGCGATGATGAAGTCGTCCGCTGGCGCGAGTATTTCGGCTTTTGCCCGCCGCCGCCCGCCGATGATGGCAGGGCTGTCGTCTGGCTGCATGCGGTATCTGTCGGCGAAGCGGCGGCGGCGGCGGAACTTGTGCGCGATTTGCAAAAAGAATACCGCTTGATATTGACGCACACAACCGCGGCGGGCGGCGGGTTTTGGCGGCGGCATTTTGACGGCGCGGGTGTTGTCGTATGCGCTTGCCCTCTGGATATTCCTTTTGCCGCGCGCATCTTTTTCCGCCGTTGCCGTCCGGCTTTGGGCATTGTAATGGAAGCGGAATATTGGCCTAATTTGATAACTTCCGCCCGCGCCGCCGGTTGCAAACTTGTGCTGGCAAATGCGCGGCTGAACAAAACAAGCGCGCGCAAATATGCCAATATCGCGCCGCTAATGCGCGAATGCGCCGTCCGGTTTGACGCCGTATGCGCGCAACATCGCAATGATGCCCGAAGGTTGCGGTTTTTTGGCGCGGCGAATGTTTGCGTCGCCGGTAATATGAAGTTTGACCGCAAGTTGGACGAAAAAGCGGCGCAAAGCGGAAGGCAATGGCGCGAAGATATGCCGCCGCAAAAACCGGTATTACTCGTCGCCGGAAGCCGCCCGGGAGAAGAGGAACGCATATTATCGGCAATGGCAAAAACCGGCGCAACGGACAAACTGCACATAGTATGGGCGCCGCGCCATCCGCAGCGGGCTGCTGTTTTGGCGACAATGCTAAACCGGCGCGGCATTCCTTTCGCCCGCCGCAGCGAAGGCGATACTATCGGCAAAAGCCGTTTTTATATCGCCGACACGATAGGCGAGATGGATGCCTTTTATGCCTTTTGCGACATCGCGCTGATATGCGGCAGTTTCGCCCCCTACGGCGGGCAAAACCCGATAGAAGCAATGCAGCACAATATCGCCGCAGTAATAGGTCCGCATGCCGAAAACTACCGGCAACTTGTCCGCAATGCCGTCAAAACCGGCGCCCTTGTGCAAGCCCAAAACGCCGATGACGCAATACAAACCTGTTTGACATTGGCAAACGACATCCCGCGCCGCCAACAAATAGCCGCCGCAACAAAAACATTCCACAACCAAAACCGCGGCGCCCTCGCCAAAACCCGCAAAACCATAACCCCCCTGCTCCGCTGACTTTTGCCTTTTGTCAAGTTATTAACGCTTTGGCAAAAAAACTGCGGGGGCGTTTATAATAATCGCTGTTTTATTATGCCTGAAAATATTGTTGCCGATAATCCGCGCGCCGATGCCGACGGGGCGGGCGGGGCATTGCCGGTTTTGTGTTTGCTTGTGCCTTGTTATAACGAGGAGGCGATAATCGCCGATTCTCTGGCGCGGATGACGGCGAAGATGGACGAATGGCGGCGGGCGGGAATGGTAGCCGATGAAAGTTTTTGCTGTTTTGTTGATGACGGCAGCGCCGATAATACCTGGGCACTTTTGGCGCAACATTTGCAAGCGCCGCATCGGGCGCTCAAACTCGCCTTCAATGCCGGACATCAAAACGCCCTGCATGCGGGCATATCGCATATCAAGGATGCCTGCGATTGTTGCGTTTCCATTGACGCCGATTTGCAGGATGATATGGACGCCGTGCCGCTGATGCTCGCCGCCCGCAAGCGCGGGGCGGCTGTGGTCTATGGCGTGCGCGAAGAGCGCGGCAGCGATTCTTTTTTCAAGCGCAACACGGCGCGGTTGTTTTACCGCTTGTCGTCCGTTCTCGGCGTGCCCGGGCGCGCCCATCATGCCGATTTTAGATTGACGGACAAACTTGTCATGCGCGCTTTGGCGGCATTTGACGAGCGGCATTTATACTGGCGCGGCTTGCTGCCGTCTTTGGGCTTTCGCGCCGAGACGGTGGAATACGCCCGCAGCCCGCGCATCGGCGGCGAGACCAAATATCCGGCGGGCAAAATGCTGCTGCTTGCTTTCAACGGCATTACTTCGTTTTCCGTTATGCCGCTGCGGATTATTATGCTGCTGGGTTTGATGATATCGGCGGCGGCTATGCTTGGCGGGGCGTGGTTTTTTGTCAATACGCTGTTTTATGGCGGCGAATGGCCGCAGGGCTGGGCTTCGCTCATCATCTCGCTGTATTTTCTCGGCGGGATTATTCTTATGTCGCTCGGCATTATCGGCGAGTATGTCGGCAAGATATTTATAGAAAGCAAAAAACGCCCGTTGTATGTTGTGGAAAAAACCCGCCAAGGTGGTGTAGAATCGGCATCGCAATGAGCGGGATAATACGATTTTGGCTGGCGCCGGTTTTGCTGCTTGTCGGCGGGGTGTTTTTGTCGGCGGTTGTTGATAGCGATGACGCCGTGGATTTGCCTTTCAATTTTTACGACCCCGCCGGCAGCGGCGTGGGCGCGAGCGGTTATGATGTCGTGGCGTATTTTGACCGGCAGGAAGCGGTGGAAGGCACGCCCGATATGGTGGTGTCCTTTGGCGGGAAGAATTGGTTTTTCAGCACTTTGGCAAACCGCGACAAGTTTGACAATGACCCGCGCCGTTATATCCCGCAATACGGCGGGCATTGCGCCTATGCCGCCGGAAATAATTATCTGGCACCCGGCGACCCGGAGGCATGGACGGTAAAGAATGGCAAGTTATATCTCAACTACAACAAATCCGTCCGCAATGGCTGGCTTGCCAATTGGGAAGGATATATCACCAGCGGCGATAAAAACTGGCTCTCGCTTGCGACGCAGAAATACAAATAACAATTGTCAATCGCCGGTTGTTTGGCAGATTCCCGCTTGCGCGGCAATGACGGAAAGGGCGAAAATGCCAAAAAAGCACAAAGATGAAAAAAATGTTTGACAGGGCGGATATTGTGTGTATAATCTCGGGAGTTATGCCGATGATGACAAAGACGGACATGCACAAACACATGTTTAGCATCGCACGGCGCACGGCGCACGGCGCACGGCGCACGGCGCACGGCGCACGGCGCACAGCGCACAGCGCACGGCGCACAGCTGAGAACTTTGCATGATCCAGTTCGAGGCAAAAACCGCTAACAGCCCCGCCCGCGCAAAAGCGCGGCAAACGAAAAGCGCAAAAAGCGCACAAAGCCCCGCAAGGGCGCCCTTGCGGGCGCGTTTGGATTCCCGCTTTCGCGGGAATGACGGGACTTTTTTAATGTCATTCCCGCCCTCTTCGTCATTCCCGCCCCTTTCGTCATTCCCGCCCCTTTCGTCATTCCCGCCCCCTTCGTCATTCCCGCGAAAGCGGGAATCCATCTCTTTGCCATTTGTCCATTTGCGCGATAGCGCAAACGGCGGCTTTGCCGCCGCAAATGGCAAAACCCTGAGGGCGCAAAGCGCACTCGTAATCATAAAAGGCAACTTGCCGCAAAACACAAAACAACAATGAGGATAAAACAATGAAAAACTACATCCGCGCCTTTTTGGTGCTTTTCTTTTTCGGCTTACTGACCGCTTGCGGCGGTGGCGGCGGCGGCGGGAATTCGGTGGCGACAATGCCGACGATGACGGTGACGATGCCCGATAATCCCGGGACGCCCGCGCCGGTGATGCTGGCTTTTGACTCGCCGGAAATCGGCGCTGTTAGACATTTGGGGCTTGACAATACACAACATTTTATTGTTTTGTCGGTTGCCGCAGAAGGAACAACTATGACTTTTAACGGGCAAAACTTCGCTCTTACAAGGTTGAGTGTGTCTTTTGTTGAGGACTTTACATTTCGTTTGCCTCGGATAAATCGGGCAAGTTTGCATGCTCATGGTGATATTGTCACTCTTATCACGGACGGCGAAGTTGCTTCTCTTACTGCTTTTATTCCTGAGGTAGCGTTTGAAACAAGACCGAGTATTACCATGTATTCACAACTTTGTGATGCCCGCTGGCTTGCCGAGTACCTTAACAGTATACTCTTTACAGACCCTTGCCCTCCTGTGCCCGGAATGTCATATTCCCCGAATATGCCGAATGTTTTGCATGCGGCGATGGCGGATACTTTCCATCGGGGCATTGGCATCGGCGAAAGCCGCTTTGCCTTTTCGGGGCGGCACAACGGCAACGACAGGGCGGCGGGTTTTACTTATGATATGGGCGGTTATGCACTGCGCACGGATTATATCCGCCTGCCGTCAAAGCAGGATAGCGCGGTTTGGCTTGACACATACCGCTTTGGCGTAATGCCGTATATCAATGACGAAGTGCGCTTTTTCGCCGGTGTGGATTCTTACCGCAATGCGATACTCGCCATAGATACGAATGGCGAAAACTTGCACAGGTTTGGCGTAGCAGTCGGCGATGGTTATGCCGTCAAATACGAATTCCGCGTTCGGTTATAGCGGTATTATCAAAAGGGGGCGTTTTGAGGTCAAAGCCATTGTCGCCCCGCCTTTTTTATATGGTCAGATGCGCTTGTATGTTAATAGTTTGACATTGCGCTTTTGTTCTGCGGCGCGGGCGGCGAAGCGGGTTTGGGGGATATCTCCGTTTGTTGATGGCAATGCGGTAAAACTTTCATTGACGGCAAAGGTGTTATCTATCGCCGCAGCATAATGCATATCATCGGTAGCAATGCGGACAATGCCGCCGCTTGCAAGCGCGCGCGCCAAAGTATCGGCAAAAATATCACTTATCAGGCGGCGCTTGTGATGGCGGCGCTTGGGCCACGGGTCGGGGAAAAATATCCGCGCCGCCGCCAGAGAATGCGGGGCAAACATCAGCGGCAGATAATGCGCGGCATCGGCGCAAATAATGCGGACATTATTAATATCGCGCGCCGCCAAAGCATTCATCAACGCGCCGATGCCCGGTTGATAAGTTTCCAAAGCGACATAATCGCAAGCGGGGTTTTGCGCCGCCGCTTGCACCAATGCTTCGCCGTGCCCGCATCCGACTTCCGCCGTCATCGGCGCATCGCGGCAAAAAACTTTTTGCCAATCAATCGTATCTTCGGCGGCGGCGAGCAAATAACGCCCCGCCCATTTGTCAAAA
>JBPCWZ010000193.1:0-29284 GCA_051009015.1 Gammaproteobacteria bacterium
TTGCCGAAGGTGCGCCGAGTGTTATGGTTGTTGTGACGAATGTCGTTATTCTTGTGGTTGTGCTAACCGGCGCTATCGTCATCGTTGTGCTTATCGCCGCCATCGTCATCGTCGTGCTAACCGGCTCCGCTACCGTCGTCATGCTAACCGGCGCTATCGTTGAGGTTGTGCGGTTTGTTAGCGTTGTTGTTGTCCGCGCTTGCTCTCGCTGGCTGCCTTGCACGATGGTTATCGTCCAAGGTCTTACCTGGTCTAAGTGAGTGTTGTCCCAAAGTGAAGTATTACCAATATTGCCGGCTTGACTTGCACTTATGACAAGGAAACGGCAGGCGGTGAGGGGGGCGTCGCAGACGCTTCTTCCGCCGCTTTCGGTAAACATATTCCTCATTATCGTGAGCGCATGCGGGGGGGAGGAAGCAATAAAGGCGGGCGACACAGTTACAAGAGAGTCGTGCCTTGTTGATACGAGGAGATAAGTACCAAAAGCAATGCGTGGTAGTTCAGTCGTGGCTCGCACAGACATCACAACGTCGTCCGGTATGTCGGTGAAAGTCGTCATTACCGTCGGCATCTCCGGAATCGTCGTTGCCGTCGTCACCGGCAGCATCGTCACTGCCGTCGTCACTGCCGCAACCGTCACTGCCGTCGTCATCTCCGGAACCGTCACCGCAGTCGTCATTATGCCCACTATGCTAACCTGCTCAATAATGCTGCCTACCCGCGCCGCAACCGTCGCTATTCTTTGGGAATGTTCGCGGGATATCGGGGCAAATAAGTCGGGGGGGATTGCCGCTCCCGCAGGGAGGCGGGATGATGCGGTATTTTGCGGCTCGCCTACCGTCCAAACATAGGCGATATCGCCGCCAAACTGCTCGCCGCCATCGTCGTAAAAAAGATTCAGTTGCAAAGCCGGAGTCGGATGCCATTGCATTCCGTAGCGAAAACCTTTGTCTTTCGCGGTAGTGTCCTCGCCTTCAAAATGATAATAATCCACCGCTCCTTTCAGTGCCTGAAAGTTCGGCGCGTTTAGCCGCAGTTTGCCGTCGTAGCCCTGCCGCGAAAAGGCGTCAAGGGTGAGATTTACCCTTTTGTTGCCTGTTATGGGAATGTAGTAGTTTGCCGCGAAAGAAACAATGTCGTTTTGCACTTCCGCGCCGATGGAATAGCGGACAAAATCGCCGTGTTCGTGCTTTTCGTAATCGGCGAAAACATTGCCGCCGAAAAGCGCATTGCCGTTTGTCTGGCGGTAGAAAAGCCCGGCATTTGCCCCGGCGCTGTCTTCTTGCGCTTTGTATCCCCGCAGTTGCCAGCCGAAAGCATGGCTGTCGCTGTTGGCAAAACTGCCGATGAGGTTTATGCCGATATTGCCTTTTCTGCCGCCAATTGTGCTTTGGAAGTCAATGTTTACCCTGCGCACGGCGGCGAAGTTGTCGCCAATCGCCTGTTCCGCTTCTGTCGCCAGCGTGGTGTCAATCGCCGCCCAAAGGCGCGCCTGTTGTTGTTTGCGGAAGTCGGCAAAGCCGCCGCCGCCCTCCGCCGCGCCGTTTTGCACAACAAAGCCCGCCAAAGCGGCAAGCACTATCAGAATCGTCTTTTTCATTGGAAAATCCTCAGTTTCGTCAATTGCGGCTTTTGCCGCATGGCGATATTATAACACAACCGGCGGCGGAATTGATGATATTCGGCAAAAGGAGATTCCCGCTTGCGCGGGAATGACAAGGGGGGCGGGAATGACGGGGGGCGGGAATGACGAAGGGGGGCGGGGGGATGACGGGGGGTTTTTTGCGGGCGGGCGATATAATATGCCGCATTATGGCTTTGACGGCGGAAGACGGGGTTATTCATATCGCCCTCATCGGGGCGGGGCGCATCGGCAAAATGCATGCGGATTGTTTGCGCGCCCATCCGCGCTTTTATCTCGCCGCCGTTTGCGACCGGGATTTGCAACTCGCCAATGATGCCGCCGCCGAAAGCATCGGCGATATCGCCGTTGCTGATAATGCCGATGACATCCTCGCCGATGACAACATTACCGCGCTGCTTGTCGCATCGCCAAATGACAGCCATTGCGATTATATTGAACGCGCCACCGGCAAGGCGGTGCTGTGTGAAAAGCCGGTCGCCGAAAGCGCGGCGCGGGCAAAACAATGCGCCAATGTCATCGCCGCCAAAAAAGAACCGGTGCAAATCGGCTTTAACCGCCGACACGACCCGGGACATTCGCAACTGCAAAAACAGGTAATGAACGGCGATATCGGCAAACTGGAAAAACTGATTATTACCAGCCGCGACCCGGGATTGCCGGACGAAAAGATACTTCGCAACAGCGGCGGGTTGTTTGCCGATATGATGATTCACGATTTTGATATGGCGCGGTTTGTGCTTGCCGAAGAGCCGGTTTGGGTTTTTGCCGCCGGTGCCGCGCTGACTTCGCCTTTGGTCGCGGATATCGGCGACATAGATACGGCGATGGTTGTTTTGCAAACGGCATCCGGTGTTTTGTGCACCATCAACTGCTCGCGCCGCGCCGCTTATGGCTATGACCAGCGTGTTGAAGCATTCGGCGGCGAAGGAATGCTGATATCCGAAAACCGCACGGCGACCAATGTGCAAATGCACACGGCAAAAGCGACAAGCGCAAAAGAGCCGCTTTTGCACTTTTTTATTGACCGCTATGAAGATTCTTACCGGCGGCAGTTGGATGCCTTTGCCGATGCCATCGCCGGCAAACACCCTCCAATGCCGACTCTGGAAGACGGGCGGCGGGCGCAAACACTCGCCGAAGCGGCAGCCCTGTCTATGCGCGAAAAACGCCCGATTGCCGTTGATGCGGGATGAAAAACGGGCGGCGGGATAACGCCAATGTCAAAAGATTGGCGCCGGTTATTCTTTCATCGTCCCGCCATTCAGTTGGCGGACAAAGCGGGTTAGCGCCGGGACATAATCTTCGCCGCAACCTGCCGCTGCCGCCAGTTTGTAAAGTTGGCGGACGCCGTCCGATACTATTGTGCCGTGCCCGAGGTCGTCGGAAAAACGGATGTAATAATCCATATCCTTGGCGCAGTTGGCAATGGCAAACTTGTGGCTTTCGGCATCGCCGTTTAGCGGGAATTTGCTGAAGTTGCGAAAGTTCGGGCAGTCGTTGCCGCCGCCCGCCACAACCATTTCGTGCATGACTTTGGGGTCGTTGCCCGATGCTATGCAGGCGGAATATGCCTCCGCCCAGATGGCGGCATAACCTGTCGCGAGGAAGTTGTTGAGCAATTTAAGTTCATGCCCTCTGCCGATGGCTTCGCCGACATGCATGACAAGTTCGGAATACGATTCCAATACCGGGCTTATGCGCGCAAGCAGGGGTTTTTCCGCCGCGGTAATGCTTATCAGCGTGCCCGCTTCCGCCGCCGCCGGTGTGCGGCTGAGCGGAGAATCGCAAAACAAAATGCCTTTGGCGCGCAGTTTTTTGTTTATCATTCGCGTGGATGCCGGCGCCGAAGTGCCGGTATCCACAACTACCATTCCCTCCCTGCCGTTGGCGGCAATGCCGTCTTCGCCGAGCACAATGGCTTCCACTTGCGGCGAGGAACTCACGCACAAAAAAATGATGTCGGATTCGGCGGCGAGTTGTGCCAGCGTTTTGACTTCGCTTGCCCCGCGCGATACCAAATCTTCTATGGGCGCGCGGTTTTTGTTGGCGATGACGGCAAGCGGATAGCCGTTTTTGCCGATATTCATCGCCATTCCATGCCCCATCAAGCCCGCGCCGATGAAACCGATTCTTTCGTTTGTCTTTTCGTTTTGCATTGTGTTTTACTCCTGCGTTGTGTTTTGCATTATCGCATCAATCCGCCCGATAATATCAACTTCGCCGCCGGTTTTTGCCGATTCTATGACGGCAAGGGCAAAAAGCCCCGCCGAAGCCGCCTTGTCTGTGCGCGAGCAAAAACCGATTGCAGTCTAATAGCCGCTTGTTCTTTCGCCAAAGCGGTTTTTTTGGGGCGGGTTGTTTTTTTCGCCGAAAAGATGCACTTTGGCGATAATGTGGTATATTTGATTGGGTCAAATGTTAACCGATTCTCAATTGCAGGAGTTTGACCGCGATGGTTGCCTTGTCGTGCGCGGGGTGCTGGACGATGAAGCGCTGGGCAACCTGCGCGCCGAGTTTGCCGCGCGTGCCGATGATATTTTGCGCCGCGCCGAAGCCGCCGGAAAGATGCCCCGCAAAACCGGCGGCGATATCTCCGAGCGGTTGTCGCGGCTCATTTGCGCCGCGCCGGGGCTTTATCAGCATTTGGATATTTCGCTGCCGATGGATGATCATTTGTCGGCGCGCATACCGGCGTGGCGCGAAATATTCGGCGACGACTGGCGCGAAGAAGCGGGCGTTTTTGCCGGAGAGTCCGTCCATGCGCTTTTGACCCATCCCAAACTTGCCGCCATTGCCCGGCAATTGACCGGCGATAACCCCGTTGCCAGCCCTGTGCAGCATATTCGCGTCAAGCCGCCGCAACACTTGCTGCCGCAAGATTCCGTCAATGACGCCACTTACGCCCGCACATTGTGGCATCAGGACGAGGCGGTTGTGCACGAAGGCGCGCGCGGTGCCAATATTTTGACGGTGTGGGCGGCGGTCAGCGATGCTACTTTGGAAAACGGCTGCCTGATATGCGCCCCCGGCAGTCATCTGGAAAAAGACGACCCGCGCCGCGCCGATTTCGGGCTGAAAACACACTGCCCGGGACGGAAGTTTGTCGGCGATATTTATATTCCGGAAGAACTTATCCCCGAAGAATCGCGCCGCCCTCTGCAAGCGAAGGCGGGCGACATTGTGTTGCTGCATCGGCGCACGGCGCACGGTGCCGGGGGAAACATGTCCGACAGCATCCGGTGGAGTTTTGATTTGCGCTTTCAGCAAGCCGATACGCCGACCGGGCGCGAATGCTTTCCCGCATTCCCGCTTTCGCAAACCGGCAAAGCCGGGGCGCAACGATACCGCCGCCAATGGCTGGACGCCCGCGATGCCATTTTGTGCGATGATATCCGCCCGTCTTTCAACACCCGCTGGAACAAATATAGTTCGGCGCCGCTTTGCGCATAAACCAAGCGCAAAGCCGCCACCAACAACAAAAAGGAGAAAAACCATGAAAACCAAAACCATCATACGCGCCGCGGCTTTCGCTGTTGCGCTTTCGCTGTCGGCGGTGCCGCTGGCACAGGAGCATTCGCTTCGCATCCAAACCCACTGGCCGCCGGAAAGCGTCAGCGGGCAAAACGCGGGGCAGTTTGCCAAAGACCTGGAGGCAATGTCCAACGGCCGCATCAAAGTGGAAATGTTCTTTTCCGCGGCGGTGGTCAAACCGGTGGAATCGTTCAGCGCCGTTCAGGACGGCATTTTGGATGTGGAAATGACCGGCGCATCCTATCAGGTCGGCAAAGACAAAGCGTTCCAGTTTATGGGCGATTTGCTCGGCGGCTACGGCACGCCGATGCAACAAACCGCATGGCTCAAATTTGGCGGCGGGCGCGCGCTTGCCGATGAGTTGTATCACTCCTACGGCATGCATTTGGTATGCTGGTGGTGGTCGGGACCCGAATCTCTGGTTTCCACGCGCCCTCTTCGCGGGCTGCAGGATGTCAAAGATTGGAAGTTTCGCGCGCCGCCGGGGCTGATAACGGATGTCTTTACCGAGTTCGGCGCAAAGCCGGTCGTGATGCCTTTCACCGAAGTGTATAACGCGCTCAACACCGGCATCGTTGAAGGCGCCGATGCGGCGTCATTGGCGGGCAATGTGGGGCTGGGGCTTTACGATGTCGCCAAGCACACCATCTATCCGGGCTTTCATTCCATGCCTGCCGACCATGTCGCCATCAACAAGGCAAAGTGGGATTCGCTGCCGCCGGAATTGCAAGCCGTGATGACCGGCGCCTGCGACAAGTTGACCATCAACTCAACGCTGGACAGTTTTGTGAAAAACTACGAAGCGGCCGAGAACTTGAAGAAGCAAGGCGTTACGCTTTATGAGTGGTCGGAAGAAGACCGGAAGAAATACCGCGCCGTTGTCGCCAAACACTGGGACAACTATGCGGAAACGCCGATGGCAAAGAAACTCGTTGCCAGCCACAAGGCGTTTATGAAGAAGATCGGGCTGCTGTAAGCCGGTTTGGCGATATTGACGCGCGGCGCATTTTTTGTGCGCCGCGCCGTCTTTTTATGATTTTTGGCGGATGCGGTTTTCGGCCATAAGAAAGATTGCCGCAAAGTTTTGCGCTTTTTGCGATCGCGCCTCGCTTGTGATAAGCCACATTACGATGTGGCTGACGGCGGTTATCGTTGCGACGATGATGTGCGAGGTTGTGCTGCGCTATGTTTTTAACAGCCCGACATTGTGGGCGAACGAGTTGTCGCTTTGGCTGGCGGGGATTTTGTATCTTTTCGCCGGGCTTTACGCGATGCGCGAGCACGCGCACATCCGCGTTACGGTTGTTTATGACTCGCTGCCGCGAAAAGTGCAGCGCGTATTGGATGTCATCGGGACGCTTGTTGTTGTCGCCTTTGCCATCGCCCTCGTTGCCGGGGCATGGACGGCGGTTTATAACACCGTCGCCCGCTGGGAAACATCCGGCACCAAATGGGACCCGCCCATTCCGTCGACGGTCAAACCGCTGATATTGATAGTTACCGCGCTCATCGCGGTGCAGGCGGTCAGCAACTTAATCGCGGATTTCAACAAAGACAAACCCGGCCCGCCGGAAGATAACGGCGAAGACGACGGGCATCACGGCGCGGATTGACGATGGATATCGCCACGCTTTCACTGCTTTTACTCGCCGGCATTTTGCTTTTTCTGGTGCTCGGCGTGCCGCTGGGCTTTGCGACCGGCGTGCTCGGCGCGGCGATTGTATATTTGAAGTTTGGCATGCCCGGCGTGGGGATTGTGATGCAGCGCATGTACGGCTTATGCACGCAATACACGCTTATCGCCGTTCCGCTTTTTATTTTTATGGCTTCGCTGCTGGAGCGTTCCACCATTGCCCAGGATATGTATGATTCGCTGAATGTTTTTTTGCGGCGTCTGCGCGGCGGCATTGCCGTCATCACCGCGATTATGGCGATTATTATGGCGGCGATGTCGGGCATTATCGGCGGCGAAATTGTTTTGCTCGGGCTTATCGCGCTGCCGCAAATGCTGCGGCTGGGATACAACCAAAATCTCGCCATCGGCACCATCTGCGCGAGCGGCTCGCTGGGGACGATGATACCGCCGTCCATCGTCCTTATTATCTACGGGCTGGTGACAAGCACTTCCATACACAAACTTTTTATCGCCGCCATTGTTCCCGGGCTGCTGCTCGGCGTGCTCTACATTATTTACATTATTATCCGCGTGCGATTAAATCCGGCATTGGCGCCGCCGGATCCGAATATCTCCGAAGACATGCCGACGAGGGAAAAACTGCAATATTTGCGCGGCATTATCCCGCCGATGCTGCTTGTTATTGTCGTGCTGGGCTCCATCTACGGCGGCATTACCGGCATTACCGAAGCGGCGGGAATGGGCGTTACCGGCGTGTTATTGATAATCTTTCTGCGCGGCGAATTAACGCGCAAACTCTTCGGCGATGCGCTGCGCCGCACTTTCAAGTCGGTGGGAATGATTATTTGGATAACTTTCGGCGCGACGGTTCTTGCCGGGGCGTATTCCCTTGCCGGCGGCCCCGCGTATGTGGCGGGCATTATTGTGGGTTTGGATGTGCCGCCCATTGGCATACTTCTGACGATGATGCTTATCTTTCTCGTGCTGGGAATGTTTTTGGACTGGGTTGGAATCGTTTTGCTGGCGATGCCGGTTTTCCTGCCCATCGTTTTGCAATTGGGTTACGACCCCATCTGGTTTGGCATTTTGTTTTGCATCAATATGCAGGTGTCGTTTTTGTCGCCGCCTTTCGGCGGTGCGGCGTTTTATCTGAAATCCGTCGCGCCGCCGCATATCCGGCTGCTTGACATATACCGGTCATTCCTGCCGTTTATAGCAATACAGATTTTTGTTCTCCTGCTGGTTTTGTTCTTCCCCGGCATTGCCACGATATTGTTGTAAGCGGCGGCGAAAAATCCTAACGCGGATTATTAACCGATGCTTGCGGCGGTTGCCCGTGCAAAACTCTTATGGCATTTTCCGCCGTTAACTCCGACATTGCTTTGCGGGTGTGGGTTGTTGCGCTGCCCTGGTGGGGGGACAGGACTACATTGTCCATATTCATCAATGCCTGCGGCACATTCGGCTCGTCGGCGAAAACATCAAGCGCCGCTCCGGCGATAATGCCTTTTTGCAAAGCATCAACAAGCGCCGGCTCATCCGCCAAAGCGCCCCTGCCGATATTGACAAAATAGCCTTCCGGCCCCAATGCTTGCAACACTTCGGCATTGACAATCCCCGTTGTTTGCGGTGTCGCGGGCATTGCCGCGCACAAAATATCACACTCTTTTGCCAAAGTCGCCGGGCTTTTTGCCCATTGATGCGGCGTGTCTTTCTTTGCCGTCGCATGATATGTTATCGTCATCCCGAAAGCCAAAGCCCGCCGGACAATCGCGCCGCCGATGCGCCCCATTCCCAGCATTCCCAAACGCCGCCCGCTCAGGCGGTCGGTCAAATGGAAGTTGCCTTTTTGCCATTGCCCGCCGCGCACAAAACGCTCCGCCGCCGGAATGCGCCGGACAACCGCCAGCATAAGCGCCATCGCCATATCGGCGACATCGTCATTCAATACTTCCGGCGTATTGCAAACCCAAATGCCGCGCTTTGTCGCTTCCTTAACATCAATGCCGTCATAGCCGACGCCATAACACGATATCACCGCCAAATGCGGCATATTGTCCATCATCGCCGCATCCGCCCGCTGATGCCCTCCCGTTATCAATGCGCCAATGTTGCCGCCGTGTTCGGCAAAAAAAGCCGCCCGCGCATCCGGCGGCGGCAACTCGCGCACGACAAAATCCGCCTCCAACTTCGCCCGCGTTTGCGCCGCCAAAAAGCCGCCGCTCAATAAAACTTCTTTTGCCATTTGCCCGATATTATAATGCCGTTTCTTTTGTCACAATCGCGCGCAAGGTGGCAATGTTTGCGCCGGTGTGGGACGACACCGGCAGCACATGCACATTCGGCAAAACAACATCAGCAATAACTTCGCGGGCGCGGCTTTCGGCGGCGAGCAGTTTGGCGCGCGATAACTTGTCGGCTTTTGTCAGGGCGATAATCACCGCCGTCAAACGCCCGCCTTCTTTGCCGATGGCGGATATCATCCCGCTATCCAAAACCCCGATGCCGCGCCGGCAATCCACAACCAGCACAAGCGCGCCAATATCCGGCAAAAACCCGCGCATCTTTGTTTGCCATGCCCGCTTTTCGGCAACCGGCACTTTGGCATAACCATAACCGGGCATATCGGCAAGCAGGCGCGATTGGATTTGGAAGATATTTATCATCCGCGTTTTGCCCGGGGCTTTGGACACTTTGGCGGTTTTGGCGTTGCACAAAGCGTTTATCAGCGAGGATTTTCCGGCATTGGACCTGCCGGCAAAAGCGACAATCGGCGCGGGCATCGCCGGAATATCGCCCGCCCGCCAAACCGAAGCGATATAACGCGGATTAAAAAAAATATTAGCCATCGGTGTTTTGTGTTTTTGCGCCCGCTCTTTTTTTGTTTGCGCCCTTGCTTCTTTCCCCCGCGCAAATTATAAACACCGCCGCGCAAGAATCGGAATAGCCGCCGGTGTTTATTGACAACCGGCAACCGGCATTTGGCAACTTAACTTATTATGCGCCGGTGCGGAAGAGGATAATGTCGCCGTCTTTTACCGGATAGTCCGCGCCTTCGCTGCGGATTTTTCCCGCCGCTTTGGCTTTTGCTTCGCCGCCGCAACTTTCATAATCCTGCCACGAACATACTTCGGCGCGGATGAACTTCGCGGCAAAATCGCCGTGTATCGCGCCCGCCGCCAACTTTGCCGGACAATCTTTTTTTACCGTCCATGCCCGCGCTTCCTTCTCCCCCGCCGTGAAAAAGGTCGTCAAACCCATCATCAAAAACGCCGCCCGCGCCAATCTTGCCAAACCCGTGTTTGCCGCAACTTCCGCACCCAGCAACTCGGCGCGCTCCGCCGCCGTCATATCCGCCATCTCCGCTTCCGCGCGCGAGTTTATTTTTACAAACTGCGCCCCTTCGGCTTTGGCAATATCGGCAACCGCCGCCGCATATTCTTCGTCATCATCGTCATTGACATTCGCCACATATACCAGCGGTTTCATCGTCAGAAAAAACGCCGATGCCGCCGCTTGCCGCTCCATATCGTCCAACTGCAAAGTGCGAAGTGCGCCGCCTTCATTAAGATGACATGCACACTTGTCGCATGCTTGTGCCAATCTTCGCGCTTCCTTGTCGCCCGCCCGCCCTTGCTTTTGCGCCTTTGCCCGCATCTTTTCCGCCGTTGCCAAATCCGCCAATGCCAACTCGGTGTTGATGGTTTCTATGTCGCTCGCCGGATTTGGCGCGCCGCCGATATGCCCGTCGCCGCCAAAACAGCGGACGATATGCGCTATGCCGTCCGCCTCTCTTATGTGCGACAAAAAACGATTTCCCAAACCGGCGTTTTGTGATGCGCCTTTGACCAAACCGGCGATATCCACAAACTCCGCCGCCGCATATATCGTCCGCGAAGATTTTGCCAATGCCGCTATCGCATCCAGCCGCGCATCCGCCAACTCCGCTATGCCCGCATTCGGCTCTATGGTGCAAAACGGATAGTTCTCCGCCGCCGCCGCCCCGCATGTCAACGCATTAAATAATGTGGATTTGCCGACATTCGGCAAACCGACAATCCCGCAAACCAAACCCATGTCAGTTTGCGCCGCTGTGCAATGTCATCATCGCGCGCTCCATCCGCCCGCTTGTTATCTCCCGCCAAAGTTCTATGGCGCGGCTGATGGCGTTGTCAATAAGATCGCGCTCGGCTTTTGGCGGGCGGCGCAAAACATGCTCGCCCGCGCCAATCTCGCCCTTGCCAACGCCAAGACGCAAACGCCAATAATCACGGCTGGCAAGGGCGCGGCTGACATCCTGCAAACCGCGATGACCGGCTTCGCCGCCGCCGCATTTGAGTTTTGCCGCGCCGGGCGGCAAATCGGCTTCGTCATGGGCAATGAGAATCTCCTGTGGCGCAATGCCAAAATAACGCGCCGCCGCCGCAACCGCCGCGCCGTTTTCATTCATATACGCATCGGGTTTTAACAAGCGGACAACGCCGGGGGGGGCGGAATGCGCGCCGGAAGTTGTGCCGGAATGCGCGGTAGCATCGCCATTATCGGGGTTTGACATTCGCGCGGCGGGGGAGGGTATTTGTGCGGCAGGATTTGCCATCTGCGCGCCGGAGTTTGATATGTCGGCGGCGGGGTTTGACATATCCGCGCCGGAGTTTGACAACAGCCCGCCGACTTCCGCCCCGCCTTGTGCCGCTTGTGCCGCCACTTTTGCCATCTGCGCGCCGAGCGATTTTTTGGCGGCAAAACTTTCGCCAAAACAACCGGCAACGGCATCAACAAACCAAAAACCGGCATTATGCCGCGTATCGTCATACCGCCCGCCCGGATTTCCCAGCCCCGCCACCAACAAAACCCCCGCCATCAACATACGATATTATAAACGCCCCCGCCATTACCGCCAAAAGAATCGGCGGCAAAATGGAAAATGACGATGGGAGCCGTTATGTAATATAATGCGGTTAAGCGGCAAGGGAAAACTTTGCCGCCGGGGGGTTTCCCCGCAAAAGACCCTAACCCCTATTGCGAGGGACGGGCTTGCAGCAAATCACCAAGCGCCGCCGGGGATGTGCAATTTATCCTCGGTGTGCTGCTTCCAAAGTTGGCGCGAAAAAGAATAACGCCAAAACCCCAAACTTCCACAGCGGCGTCAAAACTTTCGCCTTAACCGCGCAAGTTAAGCGCCGGTGCAAAAGCGGAATCCAGTCCGTGTTATTCCTGTGGGTTGTTCGGGTCCGGCTGCGGCTCAATACCGTCACCGTGGTCACGCTTGGACAGGTCATCATCGCCCGGAGGCGGGACAGGCGGATTAGGCGGGGAAGGGGGCGGATTTTTTGTGTCATTTTCCATGGTTGCTCCTTTCATGAGAATGCAGCGGTAATCACTGTCCCGAACAGAGACAGCACGAACAAAAAACGCGCCACCGAGTTTCCGTCACTTGGGACGGCTTGATGCTTGGGGGGGTTGCGGATGTATTCCATCAAACGCCAAGCATAAAACCACCTTTCTGGCGGCGGCGGTAATTTGTGGATTTTTGCCATTTCGTGGTCAATGCGATTCAGGCATTCGCAAAACGAGTAAATTACCGAGACGATGGTAAGCGCAAACAAGGCGCCCGGATAAATGTAATTCGGCATGTCGCTCGCAGCGTTAGCGCATAAAGCAAGCCCGCCGCCGCTGATATAGACGATAACCTCGTCCTGTTTGATTTCGTTTTTGCCCTTTTGCTCGGTGAGCGTTTGATAACGCTCGCCCCGGCACAGCAGGGTGCATTCACAACTGCCCGTGCCGAGTTGCTGCTTGTGGCAACCTTTTTCAAAGCGGGGACTCTCCGCAGTTTGCGGGCTTTTTTCGGGTTCCATCGTTGCGTCTCTTTCTCGGAGATTATACCATTTTGCACCGCCATATCAACCCCGCCGCTTGGGTTTGCGGCGGCGTTTTTCGGGGGGGATGGCGGGGTGTGCTAACTTTTGATATTCCGCAAACAAAAACTCCAAACGGGCGCGTTCGTTGATAAAGGGCGCGCTTCGGTAGGCGCGGTCTACTGCCTTGTCAAGTTCGCGGTGGGCGCGTGATAAGTCAGCGGGCATTGTTATCGGGTTGTAAAGGTCGGCAAGGGTGGAGCCCGGGTGGTTTTTGCGCACTACCAATATTTTGCCCGCCAATGCCGCTATGTTTTCTTTTTGTGCCGCAGTTGGCAAAGGCCAAGGAAATGTGTTGTAAACCAGCATCGTGGAATAACTATAACGGCTTTCCAAGCGACCGGCAACGGCGCGCATCCATGCCATGTGCATCGTTGAAATGATAATGCCAAACTCGTAATGCGTAGCGTTCGCAACTGCGTACGACCGGTCCGACATAACTACATCGGCGGGCATATACCCGACAGGTATGTATTTACGCTCCTCCGATGAGACGCGAGGAATAAGCAAGTAATTAGTGTTGGGCTGGCGAATCTCCGAAAACAAAGCCGGTTGCTCCGCCAGCGCGCGAGTCGCTGCCTTTTTGCTTTTGGCGCGAAACTCTCTCACTTTGGCAATACGCGCCCTCGTATTGGGCACATCGCGAAGTTCGGCAGGTTCAGCATCTGTAAGCCACAAACACCAATGTTCGGTATTGTTAATAAAATCGTCCGCCGACATATAGCGGCGCAAAAACTTTTCCGCCGCCGGTTCTTGACGCAAAAAATCATCCTTTTCTTTGGCGGTAAAAATTAAGTTGCCGCCATCCGCCGCCTTGCTGCCTATCGTCATTTCCGATACGGGAGATAATGGTTTGGATTGCCCATCCACGAGAGTGTCGGCGGCATCCATAAGATAGGCGCTGATATTTACCGCCGCTGTTTTGTGAGGGACGCTTTTCGGCGTATCGTATTCATAAATTATTTTTTGCACGGCATCTACGCAGGCAAAGCCGATAATGACAACATGCACATGCGCTATGCCACGCGCTTCATTCGTCCATTGAAAAGTGCGGTGGGCAAAATGGATGCGCACCTCTTCGCCATAAAGCGTTTTCCAAAGCGGCGCAACTTGCTCGCCTTGCACGATAGAATTAGTGGACACAAACGCACAAACAATATCGGTGCCGCGCATATAGTTAGCCGCCTTCATATACCACGCCGCCACATAATCCAAAACACCCGCGCCGCGCACATCGCCAAACAGTTCCGCCATTTCTTTCTTTTGTTCCGGCGAGCGGACATGTTTGCCGACAAACGGCGGATTTCCGAGAATGTAGGATAACTCGGATGGCGCGATAACATTGCGCCAGTCAATTGTCAGCGCGTTTGTGCAGTGTATGTGCGGGGCTTTATCCAGCGGTATGCGCTGGTATTCGTTGCCAAACTCCGCGGATAACTCGCGATTCATTTGATGGTCGGTCAGCCACAGGGCAACTTCGGCAATGCGCGCCGAAAATGCATCAACCTCAATGCCGTAAAAAGAATCAACATCTATCCGGCTCAATGTTGCCATATTAAGATTCAAGGAGCGCTTGCCCGGATGCAATTCGCGCAATAGTGCCAACTCCAAACGCCGCACCTCCCGATAGGCGACAATCAAAAAGTTGCCGCAACCGCAAGCGGGGTCCAAAAACTTCAATCCGGCAAGGTCGTTATGAAACTCCTGCAATTTGGCGCGGGTTTTTTTCGCCTTTGCCGCCGCGAATTTGGCATGCAGTCCGTCCATAAAAAGCGGCTCTACAATCTTAAGAATGTTTTCCTCGGCGGTGTAATGCCGCCCTTCGCGCCGCCGCATTCTTTGGTCCATTACGCTCTGAAACAACGAGCCGAAAATCGTCGGCGATATGTGCTTCCAATCAAAATCGCACGCTTGCAGTATCTTTTTGCGCAAAGCGGCATCAAAACTCGCCGTGTTTATCTGCTCTCTGAAAAGTGCGCCGTCAACATAGGGGAAAAGCGCCAGATGCTCGTCCAAAGCCGCCATGCGCTTGTCTATCGGGCGGTCAAGAATCTCAAACAAGTGATTCAACTTGCTGCCCAAATCCGTGCCGTCCGATGCCGTCCGGTTGTCTATGAAAGAAGTAAATAAACCGGACTTAAAAATGCCGGTGTCTTCGGCAAACAAACAAAACAACACCCGCACCAAAAATATGGATGCGCTTTCGCCCTGATAGCCCGCGCCGCTGAGGGCGTCATAAATCCCCGCCATCAATTCGGCGGCATCGGTATTAACTTCGGTTTCGCGGCGAAACTCCGGCTTTTCATAACCGGCGATAAAACTGAAAAGATGCGCCTTGTCGGGCAAATCCGCCAGTGCTATCGTCTCTGTTGTATCGGCGCGCAAATCGCGCAGCACAAAGCGGGCGAAGTCGCAAGCGACGACATAACGCGGCATTTCATCGCTGCCGACTTTGTCGTGCAGATAATCCATTGCCTGTTGCATCGCATCGTCCAAATCGGCGCCCAAACTTTTATGCTCCACCAGCAATTTACCGCTCCAAAACAAATCAATGAATCCGCCGCGCCCGCCGATGCGTTTTGCCCTGTCCTCAAAAACCGCCACATTTTCGCGGCGCATTCCGTAAATATCAAAAAACTGATTCCAAAAAGTTTGCGCCTCACCGCGCTCTCGCGCTCGGGAAAGGTCGCACCAATCGGCAACAAACTGCCGCGCCCCGGAACGAATCTCATTAAATGACAAAGGCGGGCGGTTGCGCTTTATCAACTTCACTTTTCTTCCAAACCCTGCGGGATGATTTCGTAGCCCGGCTCTTCGGGTTCGTCGTCTGTTATTTCGGGGGGGAAGCCGGGGGCCAGGGTTTCTTTGCCTGTTTGTTCTTCCAAAAGGCGGATGATGTTTGGCGACCATTCTCTTGCGCCGTATTTTTTTGCCCCTTCGGCGAATATCTCTTGCACCAGCGGCAGCATGCGCAGGGATATTCCGGCGCGTTCGGCGACGGCGGCAAAAAGCGACAAATCTTTGACGACCAAATCCATCGTGAAGTTAATATCGCGGCTGCCATTGAGTATTACCTGCCCCTCGGTTTCATTGACGAAAGAATTGCCGGAAGATATGCGCATCGCCTCAAAAGCGGTATTCAGATTAATATCCGCCGCCCGCGCCGTCGCCAGCGCCTCGCAAACCGACCACAAATTAACACTCGCCAGATAGTTCGTCAGCACTTTTAGCGCCGATGCCGAGCCCAATGCGCCGGTGTGTAATATCCGCCGCCCCATCATTTTCAACACCGGCAGCGCCCGCTCAAAAGTTTGCCGCTCGCATCCGGCGAAGATGGCGATATTGCCGGTTGCCGCGCGATGACAACCGCCCGATACCGGGCAATCCATCGCCATCGCCCCCTTGTCCATAACCATCCCGCCAAGGCGGCGCACTTCGTCCTCGTCGCTGGAACTCATCTCCGCCCACAACTTGCCCTCCGACATCGCCGCGATAACGCCGCCTTCCATCACCGCCGCCGATGCCGCCGGAGAAGGCAGGCAGGTAATAATCATTTCGTTTTCGCGCGCAAGTTGCGGCGGCGAATCGCTCCACTTTGCGCCTTTGGCAAGCAAGCCCGCCGCAACATCACGCCGCAAATCGCAAACCGTCAGTTGCGCGCCGTTGCGCAACAAACTGCCAGCGAGTTTGCCGCCGACATTGCCAAGCCCGATAAAACCTATCTTCATAACCCGCCGATTATACCCCTTTTTTGGCAGTGTTGCTTTCGGTTAAAGTGCCGATAATCTAACGGCGGCATCCAAAGGCGCGCGGCGATTGTGCTATACTTTCGCCGCCCGGCCTTCCACTTTCCATAACCACGGAGAAAAAACCATGAAAGTCATCAGTTTTAAGATTTGCCCGTTTGTGCAGCGGGTGACCGCGCTGTTGGAGGCGAAAAAAATTTCGTATGAAATTGAATTCATCAATCTGCGCGATAAGCCGCAATGGTTTTTGGAAATTTCGCCGCACGGGCAGGTGCCGGTTCTTGTCACCGACAACGGCGCGGCAATTTTTGAAAGCGACGCCATCGCGGAATATCTGGAAGAAGCGTATCCGCCTCTGCAACCGGGCGTCCCGCCCGAAGAAAAAGCGGTGCACCGGGCGTGGAGTTATCTGGCGGTAAAACATTATCTCGTCCAGTGCGGCGCGCAACGCAGTCCCGATGCGGACACTCTGAAAGAACGCGGCGGCAAACTCGGCACCGCGTTTGACCGCATGGAATCGCAACTCGGCGATACGCCATTTTTTGGCGGCGGCGACATTGGAATGGTGGACATTGCGTGGCTGACTCTTCTGCACCGGGCTGACATCATAGAAAAGCGCGTCGGGTACGACTTTGTCGGCGCCCGTCCGAAGTTAAAGAAGTGGCAGCGGAATCTTATGCAGACCGGTCTCGCCGAAAAATCGGTCGCCGCCGATTTTGAAGAGGCGTTTGCGGTGTTTTATTTGTCGGATGAAACTTTTCTTGGGCGCGGTTTCGCCGAAAAAGCAAACCGCCGTTGCAACGAAAAACGCGGGGAAAATTCCTGTTGTTAAAGCGAGATTCGCCATCTGCGGCGCCTGTTGGTTTTGAGATTCCCGCTTGCGCGGGAATGACGAAATGATTTTTGCCGCCGCCGGTTGTTGTTAAACAACGGCGGCGGCAAAGCCGAAAGCAACCGGCAAGTTTATCCCTGCTTTTGCTTGTGGCGGGCGTTTTTGCAAAGCACCCATACCCTGCCGCCGCGCCGTATCAGGCGGCAGTTGCGGCATATCTTTTTGACCGATGTGCGAACTTTCATTGTTGTTTCTCCCTGTTTGGTTTATTTGTCGCGATAGACGATGCGCCCGCGCTTGAAATCGTAGCCGCTTACTTCCACCGTAACCCTGTCGCCGGTGACGATGCGAATGCGGCGCATGCGAATCTTGCCGGAAGCATGCGCCAGTATCTCGCGCCCGTTTTCCAGCAAAACCCGAAAGCGCGCATTGGGCAGAAGTTCCCGAACCTCGCCCGCCGCCGAAAACTTGCCCCCGTTGTCCTTTTCTTTTCTGTTGTCCAATGTCATCGCCGCTTCGCCAAGCCGCCGCCCGGTGTGTTTTTCAATAAACTGCCGTATTGATGCGTCAGCATGTAATGCTGCACCTGCTCCATAAAATCCAAAGACACCACAACCATTATCAAAATGGAAGTGCCGCCGAAAATGGACGCCAAATTCAACTGCGAGAAAAATGCCTCCGGCACCAGGCAAATAAACGCAACATATATCGCGCCGACCAAAGTCAACCTTGATACCACCTTTTCCAAATGCCCCGCCGTTTGTTCGCCCGGGCGAATGCCGGGAATGAAAGCGCCGCTCTTGCGCAGCATGTCGGCGTTTTCGCGCGCGTTATAGACAAGCGATACAAAGAAAAAAGCGAAAAAGAAAATTGTCGCCCCCAGCGCGATGAGATACAGCGCCGTGCCCCTTTGCAGATACGCGCTCAAATCGCGCAGCCAGTCGCCGCCCGTCGCCTCGCCGAAAAACAACAAAGTCGCCGGAAAAGTAACAATGGCATAAGCGAATATCGCCGGCATTACCCCCGCCATATTGACTTTCAGCGGCAAATAAGACGCCTGCCCGCCGGTCAATTTGTTGCCGACCTGCCGCTTGGCATAGTTGATTAATATCCGCCGCTGCCCGCGCTCAACAAAAACCACAAATGCCAGCAAAACCGCCGACCCCGCCAGCAAAGCCGCAACAAACAAAGCGCTATACGACCCCAGCCGCACCTGCTCAAACAACTGCCCCAGCGCCAAAGGCAAACCGGATACAATACTCGCGAATATCAAAAGCGATATGCCGTTGCCGACTCCGCGCTCGCTTATCTGCTCGCCCAGCCACATAAGATACATAGAGCCGCCAAGCATCGCTATCATCGCCGTCGTCCGAAAGGCAAGCCCGGGGTCATCAACAACTTCCAGCGCCTCCAAACCGACAGCATAGCCGTAAGATTGAAACAGCGCCAGCGGCACGGTGCCTATCCTCGTGTATTGATTAATCTTCCGCCGACCGGATGCGCCTTCTTTTCGCATCTCCTCCAAATACGGCACGGAATAAGACGCCAGCATCATAATGATGGACGATGTAATGTAGGGGAAAATCCCCATCGCCATCACGCTCGCCCGCGACAAGGCGCCGCCCGAAAATAAATTAAGATAGCCCAAAAGCCCCCCGGCGCCATCGGCAAAAGACGCCTGCAAACGGATATAATCCACACCCGGCACCGGCACATGCGAGCCGATGCGAAATACTATCAGCGCGCCGAGCAGAAAAAACAGCCGCGCGCGCAAATCGGCGAAGTTATTGCCCGCCGCCACGACTTATTCCGGTTTTGCGCCGGTTTGCGCGCTATCGCCCGTGCCAGCCGATTCTGCCGGTTTGACTTTCTTGGGCAGTTTTTTGACGACGGGCTTTATCACCATCGGCTTGACGCTGCCGCCGGCTTTTTCTATCGCCGCCTTTGCCCCGGCGCTGACAGCGATATCGCCGCCAATAGTGACGGCGGTTGAAATGTCGCCGCTATGATAGATGCGCGCGCGGGTTATGCCGTTTTTCAATACGCCCTTTTCGTGCAAAAGCGCGATGGTAATATCGCCGCCGCCTTCGCCGAGTTTGTGGATGTCCGACAGGCGGATGTGCGCCGTGCGCCGTGCCAATCTTGAACGAAAGCCGCGCTTTGGCACCCGCCGCGTCAATGGCATTTGCCCGCCTTCAAAACCGCCATCGCGCCGCCCGCCCGAACGCGCTCTTTGGCCTTTGTGCCCGCGCCCGCAGGTTTTGCCTTTGCCGCTGCCGATGCCGCGCCCTACGCGCTTTGACTTTTCGCGCGCCGGGGCATTCCAGCCATTCATCGCCAGCAAAGTTGCGGAAGTTGCTTCGGCGTTTTCCGTGTCGCTCATTGTCCCAGCATCCGGTATCGTTTTTGCACTTCTTCCAGCGGCAGCCCGCGCCGCGCCGCGATATCCACCGGCGAACGCAAGCGCGCCAGGCCGTCAAGCGCCGCGCGCAAAATATTATACGGATTGGTCGACCCTATATTCTTGGAAAGAATATCGCGCACGCCCGCCGCCTCAAAAAGCATCCGCGCCGGACCGCCGGCGATAATGCCCGTCCCCGGCGATGCCGGCTGCATATACACTTTGGATGCGCCGTGCCGCCCTTCAACGGCATGATAGACCGTGCCGCCGGTCAGGTTGTATTTTTTCATCGCCGCCCGCGCTTCGTCCATCGCCTTTTGCACCGCCTGCGGCACTTCGCGCGCCTTGCCCGCACCCATGCCGACTGCGCCATCGCCGTTGCCGACAACCGCCAAAGCCGAAAAGCGCATAATGCGCCCGCCCTTGACAACTTTGGTCACGCGATTGACGGCGACCATTTTTTCAATCAATTCTTTGTCGTTTTTTTCCATTGCCGCTGCTCCGATTAAAACTGCAAACCGCCCGCGCGCGCCGCTTCGGCAAGCGTGCGCACCCTGCCATGATATTTGCGCCCGCCGCGGTCAAAGGCGAGTTTGACAAGCGCGGATGCGTCAAGTTTTTGCGCCTTTTGCGCCAGACGCTCGCCGATAGCCATCGCCGCGGCGACATTGCCGCCGCTGCCGCCCAGCCGGGCGCGCATTTCTTTTTCGGCAGTGGATGCGCTCGCCAGCACTTTGTCATCGGCGGCGATGATTTGCGCATAGGTGTGCTTGCCGGTGGTATGCACCAAAAGCCGCGTAGCACCAAGCCGCCGCTGACGCTTGCGGGTTTGGGCGGCGCGCGCCAAACGGCGCGAACGGCGGGATTTGTCGGATGTCATTTCTTCTTCGTCTCTTTGAGTGTGATGCGCTCGCCGCGATAGCGGACGCCTTTTCCTTTGTAGGGCTCGGGCGGGCGGCAGGCGCGGATTTCCGCCGCCGTCTGCCCCAGCAATGCCTTGTCCGCCGCCCGCAAAATAATCTCGGTCGCCGAAGGCGCTTTGGCGCTCACGCCCGGCGGCAGGCGGTAGTTAACCGGATGCGAAAAGCCCAGCGAAAGAGTCAGGCGGTCGCCCGCCAACTGCGCCCGATAGCCAACGCCAACCAATTCCAGCGCGGTTTCAAAACCCTGCGCGCAACCTTGCGCCATCGCCGCAAGCACGCGCCAAAAAGTCCCCGCCAATGCCGCCGCCTGCGCATCGGCATCGCCGGAAAACTTCACCATCAAGCCGTTTTCTTCGCGGACAATGCTAAGGCGCGGGTCGCGCAAAATGCGGCGCACTTCGCCCGCCGGACCTTTCATCGCCACCGCGCCGCCGTCCAGCGACACTTCAACCCCCGGCGGGATGACAACGGCGTTTTTGATAAAGCGCGACATTAGCAAACCTCGCACAATATTTCGCCGCCCAAACCCAGCGCCCGCGCCTGATGATCGCTCATCACGCCGCGCGAAGTGGATATGACGGAAACGCCCAGACCGCCGCGCACCCGCCCTATCCCGCGGGACGGCGAATAGCGGCGCAAACCGCAACGGCTGACGCGCGCCAGCCGCTCAATCACCGGCAAGCCGGTGTAATAGCGAATCACCATTGTGATCTCGCGTTTTTGCTCGTCCGGCGCGTATCCTTCTATGTATCCCTCGGCAAGCAGCACATCCAAAATGGCGCACTTGACTTTGCTGTAGGGGAATGACACTTGCGCCTTGCCGACCGCCTGCGCGTTTTTGATGCGCGCAAGCATATCGGCAATGGGGTCGTTCATCATCGCATCCGCTCCTTTTTTACCAACTGGATTTGGTCACGCCGGGGATCTCGCCGTTCATCGCCATCTCGCGCAGTTTGGTGCGCGATATGCCAAAACGCCGGAAGACGCCGCGCGGCCGCCCGGTCAGCGCACAGCGGTTGCGAAGCCGCACCGGCGAAGAATCGCGCGGCAACTTCTGCAGCAGTTCAAACGCCTTACTGCGCTCCGCCGCCGATACTTTGGGGTTGCTGCGGCGCTCGCGCAACTGGTCGCGCTCCTGGCGATATTGCGCTATGGCGCGCTCGCGCTTGATATTGCGGTTGACAACCGATTTTTTTGCCATTGTGTTTTCGTCCTCTGGTATGTCAGCGAAGGGGCATCCCCAATGCAACAAGCAATTCGCGGGCGTCGTCGTCTCCGGCGGCGGTCGTGCCGATGGCGATGTCCAAGCCGCGAATGGCGTCTATTTTTTCGTATTGAATTTCGGGGAATACAATCTGCTCGGCGATGCCCAGAGAATAGTTGCCGCGCCCGTCAAAGGCGCGCGGCGACAAACCGCGAAAATCGCGCGAGCGCGGCAGGACGATGGTTGTCAGGCGGTCGACAAACTCATACATGCGCCGCCGCCGCAAAGTTATCTTGCAGCCGATGGCATTGCCCTCGCGCAACTTGAAACCGGCGATGGATTTGGCGGCGCGGGTGGTAAAAGGTTTTTGCCCGCCGATGCGCGTCAGGTCTTCAACCGCCGCGGCGAGCAACTTCTTGTCCTGTGCCGCCGCGCCAACGCCCATATTGAGCGTTATCTTGACAAGGCGCGGGACGGCATGCGGCGAAGTCAGGTTGTGCTTTTTCATCCACGCCGGCACTATCTCGCGCAGGTATTTTTGCATCAGGCGCGGCACATCGCCCGCCGGGGCGGAAGTCGCGCTTGCGGTTGCGGCGGTTGCGGTTGCGTTCATTATTTTGCCTTAAACGCTTTGCCGTCCGGGGCAAAGCGCACGCGCTTGCCCTTTTCGTCTTTGCGGATTTTGACGCGCACCGGCTTGCCATCGCCGCCGGCAAGGGCGACATTGGATGCATGCAAAGGCGCTTCCTTTTTGACAATGCCGCCGGGCTGGTTTTTTTGCGGGTTGGGGCGGTCAAAATGCGTCAGTAAATTGACGCCTTCAACGATAACCCGCTCGGGCCTGCCGAAGGCATCGGGGAAAACCCTTTGCACAATGCCGCGCCGCCCTTTGTCGCGCCCGCACAAAATCACAACTTCATCGCCGCGCCGAATCTTGTTCATATCAATACACCTCCGGCGCCAAAGATACAATCTTCATAAACTTATCGTTGCGCAGTTCGCGGGTGACGGGGCCAAAAACCCGAGTCCCCAGCGGCTCGCGCTTGTTGTTGAGCAACACCGCGGCATTGCCGCCAAAACGCAAGCGCGACCCGTCCGGGCGGCGGACGCCATGGCTGGTGCGCACGACAACGGCATCATGAACTTCGCCTTTTTTGACGCGCCCGCGCGGTGCGGCGCTTTTGACGGTCACTTTGATGACATCGCCGATATTGGCATAACGCCGCCCGCTGCCGCCGAGCACTTTGATGCAAAGCAAAGTGCGCGCGCCCGTGTTGTCGGCGGCGGTCAGGCGCGATTCCACTTGAATCATCGCCCTTCTCCCGGTGTGACGGATATCACCCGCCACGATTTGGTTTTGGAAAAACGCGGCGATTCTTCAAGGATAACCACATCGCCGATGCGGCATTTGTTATCGGCATCGTGCGCCTGCAAATGCGTGCGGCGGCGGAGAATCTTGCCGTAAAGGCCATGCTTGACGCGCCGCTCAATTCTTATGCGCGCCGTCTTGTCGGCTTTGTTGCCGATGACAACGCCGCTAACCCGGCGCGGACCGCCGCCGCGCTTTTCCGCTTTGGCATCGGCAACATCCGCACTTTGCGCCGCCGGTTTTTCATCGGCAACCGATGATGCGTTATCTTGTGCTTTCACCTTTGCCGCGCCGTCATCGTCATCTTTTTGTTGCACTTGTGCCGCCGCGCTTTCGCTTGCGGGCGCATCTTTGACTTCCGCCTTGGCAGTTTCCGGCGTTTGCGCCGCCGGGGTTTCCGGCTTTGCGGCGTCCGCCGGTGCTTCGCCGGCAACCGGCGATGATGCCGCAACCGGTTTATCTTCCGGCATTGCCTCCTCCGGTGTTTTGTTGTCCGTGTTCATCTGTGTTATTCCGCCTTGCCGCTTGCCGCCACTTCGCGGGCGATGGTCAATGTCCGGGCGATATCGCGCTTGACGCGCTTCAACTCGCTGGTCTTTTGCGTTTGCTGCATCGCTTTTTGCATGCGCAAATTAAACAACTCCTGACGCAACGCCGTCAATTCCGGGCGCAAGCCCTCGCCGCCTTCGGCGTTTTTCTTGCGCAACTCTTCGCGCCGCTTTACTTCTTTGCTCATCGCCCCTATCCCTATTCGCCTTCCCGGCGGCGGACAAACTTCGTCGGCACCGACAACTTCGCCCCGCCAAGCCGCAACGCCTCGCGCGCCTGCTTTTCGGAAACGCCTTCCATCTCATAAAGCACTTTGCCGGCGCTAACCTCAAAGCACCAAAACTCCACATTGCCCTTGCCGCTGCCCATGCGCACTTCGGCCGGTTTTTTGCTTATCGGCTTGTCGGCGAAAATGCGAATCCATATCTTGCCGCTGCGCTTGATGGAGCGGGTTATCGCCCGCCGCGCCGCTTCTATCTGCCGCGCCGTCAGCCGGCCGTTGCCCGCCGCTTTCAGCCCGTAGTCGCCAAAACTCACGCGATTGCCGTTGCTGGCATAACCGCGATTGCGCCCTTTGTGCGCCTTGCGGTATTTAGTTCGTGCCGGTTGCTGCATCTTTCTGCTCCGCTGTTGTTGTGCCTTCCGCCGCCGTGTTTTGGGCGTTGTTGTCTGCGGCGGTTGTCGTTATGTTTTCGCCGCTAGCATTGCCGCTATTTTCGGCGGGATTCTCGCCGCCGCCTTCGCCGCCTTCGGCGGGACCGCCGAGGGTATATTTGGCTTTTTTGTTTTTGCCGTATTTGTCGCTGCGCGATACCCACACTTTGATGCCGACAACGCCCATCGCCGTCTTTGCTTCGGCAAAGCCGTAATCTATGTCGTTTTTGAGCGTGTGCAGCGGCACGCGCCCTTCGCGATACCACTCGGTGCGCGCTATCTCTATGCCGTTAAGCCGCCCCGAACTCCTTATCTTGACGCCCTCAACACCCAGCCGCATGGCAGATGCCATCGCCCGGCGCATCGCCCGGCGGAACATTATCCGCCGCTCCAACTGGGCGGCGATATTTGCCGCTATCAATGCCGCATTCGCCTCCGGATTGCTGACCTCGCGGATGTCCACCGATACTTCATTGACGCCGAAAATATCGCGCAACTCGGCGCGCAGGCGGTCAATGCCCTCGCCCTTTTTGCCGATGACCGCGCCCGGCCGCGCCGAATGCACGATAAGGCGCACCGCCTGTCCGGTGCGCTCTATCTCAATAAAACTCACCGACGCCTGCGCGTATTTCTTTTCAATAAACCGCCGCGCGCGCGAATCCATCTTCACCATCTCGGCGAAAGCCGCGCCTTTGGCATACCAGCGCGATTTCCAATCGCGCCGCACCGACAAGCGAAAACCGATAGGATTGACCTTTCTGCCCATTGTTATGCCTCCGCCTTTGCCGCCGCATCTTCATTGACGCTTTCATCGGCAAGCGTCACCAAAATATGACTGCGCCGCTTTTTGATGCGGCACACCCGCCCGCGCGCGCCAAAACGCACGCGCTTCAAAGTAATGCCGTCGCTGACTTCCACGCGGCGGATAACCAGCGCATCAACATCGGCCTGATGATTCTCCTCGGCATTGGCTATCGCCGAATTGACCGCCTTGCCCAAAATGTGCGCCGCCTTGCGCGGGCTACCGCGCAAAATGTCCAATGCCCGGCTGACGCGCAAGCCGCGAATCTGGTCGGCGACAACCCGCCCCTTGAACGGCGACAGGGAAGCGTTTTTGACAACGCTGCGCGCAACGGCGGGCGCCGCCGCAGCCGCCGCTTTTTTGGCTTTTGCTTTGGTCATTTCTTCTTCGCCGGTTTCTTCTTGACCGCCGATTTGTCGCCGGTCGGATGACCGCGAAAAACACGAGTCGGCGCAAACTCGCCGAGCCGGTGCCCGACCATATTCTCGGTGACAAAAACCGGAATGTGCTGCTTGCCGTTATGCACCGCAACCGTCAGCCCGACAAAATCGGGCGTGATCATGGAGCGGCGCGACCATGTGCGAATGGGGCGGCGGTCGCGGGTTTTTTGCGCTTCCAGCACTTTTTTGTGCAAGTGCAAGTCCAGCATCACCCCTTTTTTCAGCGAGCGCGTCATCAGCCTCTCCTGCGCTTGTTGCGCCGCGATACTATCCATTTGCCGGTGCGCTTGTTGCGCCGCGTCTTGAACCCTTTGGCAAGTTGCCCCCACGGGCTCATCGGCGGTTTGTTGGATTTGCTGCGCCCTTCGCCGCCGCCCATCGGATGATCCACCGGATTCATCACCATCCCGCGCACATGCGGGCGCCGACCGCGCCATCTTGTCGCACCGGCTTTGCCGAGTTTGCGCAAAAAATGCTCGCTGTTGCCCGCCACGCCGATGACCGCGCGGCATGCCGCCCGCACTTTGCGAATCTCGCCCGATTTCAATCTTAACAATGCATAATCGCCGTCCAATGCCGCCAACTGCGCCGACACGCCGGCAGCCCGCGCCAACTGCCCGCCTTTGCCCGGCTGCAACTCAATGCAATGCACTTTCATTCCTATCGGTATCGCCGACAGGGGTTTCATATTGCCGGGGCGGATGGGCGCGCTTTCGCCGCTTTCCAGCATGTCGCCGGCTTTGATGTTTTGCGGCGCAATGATATAACGCCGCTCGCCGTCGGCATAAAGCAACAATGCCAGATTGACGGTGCGATTGGGGTCGTATTCCAAACGCTCCACGCGCGCGGCGATGCCGTCTTTGTCGCGCTTGAAATCCACAATGCGGTAGTGCCGCTTGTGGCCGCCGCCTCTGTGCCATGCGGTAATGCGCCCGTAGTTGTTGCGGCCGGCGGTTTGTTTTTTGCTGCGCAAAAGCGGCTTGTGGGGCGCGCCCTTGTGCAAACCTTCCGGCACCAACTTTACCATCCCGCGCCGCCCGGGCGAGGTCGGTTTGACTTTGACCAGTGCCATCAACTCAACTCCGAAAAGTTAATGTCGCTGCCTTCGGCGAGGCGAATGTATGCTTTCTTCCACGACGCCCGACGCCCGGGCACGCCCCCGCGCGAAACCGCCTTGCCGCGCATATTGACAACGCGCACTTTTTCCACTTTGACCTCAAACAACTTTGCCGCCGCCCGGGCTATCTCGTCCTTGCGCGCATCCGGCGCAACCCGAAAACTGACCGTGCGCCGCTTGTCGCCCAAATCGGTGCTTTTCTCCGAAATCACCGGCGAAAGCAGAATATTCATCAATCGCGCGCCGCCGCTCATCGCCAAATCCCTTCGCATTCGCGCATTGCCGACTCCGAAAATACCACGGCATTGGCGTTTGCCAAATCCGCCGGTAGCAGGGAACTGAGCCGCAACAATATCACCCCCGGCAGATTGCGCGCCGCCAGCGCAAGGTTGTCGTCCGGCTGATTATCCACCAGCAATATCCGCCCGCGCGCTTCCATAAGCCCCATCGCGGAAAAACGCCGCACCGCTTCTTTGGTTTTGGCAACCGGCAACGACAGGTTTTTGACAACCCGCAAACGCCCCTCGCCAAGCAGGCGCGAAAGCATCATCGCCATCGCGGCGCGAAACATCCGGCGCGGCGTCCGATGCTTGAAGTTCTCGTGCGGCAGAGACGGAAAAGCCCGCCCGCCGCCGCGCCGCACAGGCGTGGAAGACATTCCCGCCCGCGCCCTGCCGGTGCCTTTTTGGCGAAACATCTTGCTACGCGAATGGCTTACCTGCGCGCGGGTTTTTTGGGCGCGCGTGCCTTGGCGGGCATTGGCAAGCGCGCCGACAACAACCTGATGAACAAGCGCTTCGTTATAACCCCGCCCCAGCAAATCGGCGGAAAACGCCGCATCACCGGCGGATTTGCCTTCGGCGGCAAAATCGGCAAGCGCCACTTTGACTTCGGCGGCTTGTGCTTCTTTGACCGGCTTGTCGCTCATTGTTGTTTTTGTGTTTTGCGTTTGACGGACGGGCGCACGGTAACAAAACCGCCCGGCGCACCGGGTATGCCGCCGCGAATTAACAATAAGTTGCGCCCGGCATCCACCCGCGCTATGGTCAGATTTTGAATCGTGCGCGTTTTGCCGCCGAGCCGCCCGGGCATTTTCTTGCCCGGAAAAACCCGCCCCGGATCCTGGCATTGACCTGTGGAGCCGGGCTTGCGATGCGCCCGCGAGTTGCCGTGCGTTGCCCGATTTGCACTGAAATGCCAGCGCTTGATAACACCGGCAAAACCCTTGCCCTTGCTTGTCGCTTGCACATCAACCCGGTCGCCGATGGCAAAAAGATCCGCGCCTATCTCCATCCCGTCTATTCCGTTCGCCCCGTCCGCGCTTGTTGCGCTTTCGCCTTTGTCTTCGCCGTCTTTGCTTTCGGGCAACTTGGCATCGCGAAACTCGCGAATGATGCTCGCCGCCCCCGCCTGATGCTTCGCCAGATGACCGCGCAAGGATGCCGTCAATCGTTTGACCTTGCGCTCGCCATAGGCGATTTGCAGTGCGTCATAACCATCGCGCTCGGCGGTTTTTTGCTGTGCTATGCGGTTGCCGCCGACTGCTATGACGGTAACCGGCACGCGCTCGCCGCGCTCGCCGAATATTTGCGTCATTCCGACTTTGGTGCCGATTAATCCCAGCGTCATCGTCTTATTCCGTCAAAACCTTGATATCCACATGCACCCCTGCCGGCACATCCAGATTGGTCAGTGCGTTTGTCGCCCGGCTGCTGATATCGGTGATATCCAAAAACCGCCCGTGCTCGCGAATCTCCAACTGCTCGCGCGAGGTTTTATCCTTGTGCGGCGAGCGCAGCAAATCATAACGCCGCCGCCGCACGGGCAGCGGGACGGGCCCGCAGATCTCCGCCCCCGCACGCTTGACCGCATTCACGATATTCTCCGTGGATTGGTCCAGCAGCCGATAGTCAAAGGCGTTTAACCTTATGCGGAACTTTTGCGCTGTCGCTTTCTTTGCCATTGTTGTTATCCTCGCACCCCTTATTCTACAATAGCCGTAACGACGCCCGCGCCGACGGTCCTGCCGCCTTCGCGGATGGCAAAGCGCAAACCCTCTTCCATCGCGATGGAAGTTATCAACTCCACCGATACCGATATCTTGTCCCCGGGCATTACCATCTCCACACCTTCCGGCAACTGCACCGCGCCCGTCACATCCGTCGTCCGAAAGTAAAACTGCGGGCGGTAGCCCTTGAAAAACGGCGTGTGCCTGCCGCCTTCATCCTTGCTCAAAACATACACTTCCGCCTTGAATTTCGTATGCGGCGTGATCGACTTCGGCTTCGCCAAGACCATGCCCCGCTCCACCTCTTCCTTCTTCGTGCCCCGCAACAACGCCCCGATATTATCCCCCGCCTGCCCTTCATCCAACACCTTCCGAAACATCTCCACGCCCGTCACAATCGTTGTCTGCGTATCTCGCAAGCCGACAATCTCAATCTCATCGCCCACCTTCACTTGGCCCCGCTCCACACGGCCCGTCACCACCGTCCCTCGCCCACTGATGGTAAACAC
>JBPCWZ010000194.1:0-2781 GCA_051009015.1 Gammaproteobacteria bacterium
GGTTTTTGCCGGGCTTTGCCCTGCAAAAGAATGGGACGCCCCTTCAGGGCTTGATTAATTGAAATGCCGACTCACGGGGCGTTGCCCCGTGCTATGAACAGGACGCCCTTTCAGGGCTATAACAAAACACGGGGGGCGGATGGGCGGCGATTTGTTATAACGCCATTGACGGCGAAAACCATTGCCTTACCTTTGACAAAAACGGCAAGCGGCGGTTTTGTAATACAATGCCCGCATAAAAACATCCCTGTCATTCCGGCGCAAGCCGGAATCTCATAAAAGGCAAAAGGAGATTCCGGCGTACGCCGGAATGACGAGGGGGGCGACAAGGACGGCAAGCGGCGGTTTTCCAATGACATTCCGGCTTAAGCGGGAATCTACAAAACCGCCTTTTGCGCGATAGCAGGAATCTAATAAGGCGGCATTATGGGATATGCCGCCTTTTTCGTCACACCTGCGAATACTCAATTGCCTCCATCTTATCGCCCCGCCTGCGGTTTTGCGGAGGGTCCGCAAACTCTATCAGCAATGCTTCCAAGTCGGCAATGGCGGTATCTTGGGTAAGTTGCCCGCTTTTCCACTCGCCAAAGGCAAACCATGAAAACCGATTCCACCGGTTTTTGAGGCGGTATTGGGTATGCTCTTGCAGGCGAATGCCAATCCCCTGTTTAGTTGCGCGCCCGACATAAACAACCTTGGAGAAATAGTAGAGGATATAAATCCCCTGCTTATCGCCAAAGTCAACCTCTTCGCCGCCGAGTTGCTTTCCCCAAAGTTGCGGCGATTTTTTTGCCTCCCATGCAGTCCTGTCCCAAAACATGCCGAACGACTGTATCAGCCGGCTCTCGTTAAGAGGTTTGGGATTTTCGCGCTGTGCGACATCGTCCGTCTCGGGGTCATAGTTGGGGTGCAGGCGATAAAGCCCGTGGTCAACCCTTTCGTATCGCTGGGGGTCGGCGTTAACCCCGTCGGAGAGCCAGATTCTGACTGCGTCGATGGGATTCGTCTTCGCCTCGTCCTTCCACCATCCGCGGCGAGCAATTTCGCCCGAAATGTCGGCAGCCCTCATTGGCTCCTGTGCCGTTAAGAGCACCTCTTGGATTGCCTTGTCTACGCCTTTGGGTTTTTCCATTGCTGTTTTCTCCTTGTTTTGTTGGCAGCATTGGATGCCGGTTGCTTGTAGTGTAGCATAGTGGCGGCGCGAAATGCCAAATTTGGCGGGATTTTTTTGCCGCCGACAAAAAAACAACAACGGGCAATTATTCCAATTCGCGCAGTAATTTGTCGGCTTTTTGCCGGTCTTTGTTGCGGTGCTTTTCCATCGCGCCCTGCAGAAAATACACGATTTCGCTGTCTTTGCCATACTTTATTATGGCAATATCTAACGCTGTTTGTTCATTATCCGAGAGTGCATATAAATTCGCCCCCGCCTTAACAAGGGCAAAAGTAAATTCGGTATTACCATAAATCGCCGCAATATGCAAAGGTGTAAAGCCATCGTTTTGTTTTGCATCAATATCCGCCCCCGCTTTAATAAGGGCACGAGCAATTTCGCTTTCGCCATTCGCTGCCGCAATATGCAAAGGCGTATAGCCATCACTATCTTTTGCCTTAATATCCGCCCCCGCTTTGATGAAAGCAATAGCAACTTCGGTTTGACGATTCCCTATCGCACGATACAAAGGCGTCCAGCCATCGTTATCTTTTGTATCAATATTCGCTCCTGCTTTAACAAGAGCAAGGGCGGTTTCGAGTTGTCCCTCATTTGTTGTAGAATGCAAAGGCGTTGAGCCACCGTTATCTTTCGCGTCAATATCCGCTCCTGCCTTGACAAGGGCAAGTGCGGTTTTGGTGCGACCAGAAAATGCCGCCATATGTAAAGCCGTCCGACCATTTTTTAATTTTGCGTTGATATCCGCTCCCGCCTTGATAAAGGCAAGGACAGTTTCGGTGTGACCGCGTATTGACGCAAAATGCAAAGCCGTCATACCAGATTCTCCTTTGGTATTGATATCCGCCCCATCGTCAATCAAGCCCTTAATTTCGGGAAGATTAATATCATCCAACGCGCTCAAAGCATTAACTAAAGCATCGCCCAATTCTTTTTGTCGGCGACGAATCTCTGCTTTTTCCTGCCGTTTTCTTTCGGCGGCAAGGCGCTCCGCTTCTGCTTTGCGCTCGGCAGCAAAGATTTTTTCGCGGTTCTTGTCCATCTCAAATTCAATGTCATTGTGCAACTGCTCCGCGTCAATGCGATACATATACACATAGCCGCGCCCCGCCATGCAATCGGCAAACACCTTTTCGGTCGTCTTTTTCGTCTTATCGGACGCCAAGCGGCAAGCGTGATAATCCGTTTCTATCTGTTGCCAGCGGAGGACTTCCGCCTCGCCTTCGGGCGTACCATCCCAAACCGCCCGGACTTGTTGCCGTATCAACTCCGGCTTTACCGGGATTTTGCCGTCTTCCCTTTCCCGTGTGAAAGGTTGCTGCGTAATGTCAAAGCCACCGCCATCGCCGCCGCCACAAGCGGGCAAAAGAATGGACGCCGCCAAAACGATGGGGGCGAAAAAGCGAAGTGTCGGTTTCATCTGTATATCCCCCCCTTTGGATTTGTGCCGCTATGATACCACAAACCCTTCGCCAATTGCCGAGTTTGGCAAAATGCCATTGACCGAAGACCTCCTGCCCGGCAACAAACAAATATTTCGCGGGCAACTGCGGGCGGCATACATATCCGTGCTGCAGCAGTTCCAAAACCGCGCCGACAAACCAAAACTC
>JBPCWZ010000195.1:0-7562 GCA_051009015.1 Gammaproteobacteria bacterium
AGTAGCGGTAGCGGTGATAATAAGTTGGATAGTTTTCGCCCACTTCCCCGGCAAATGGTTCTGGCTCGGCGCAATATTAATCTTCTCGGCAAAGTTCCTCGCCCTAAGCAAACCCAAACAATAACAAACAACCCCCGCCCGCCGGTTTTGCCGGTTTGCAAGCGGCTTGCCATCCACGGGGCGGCGTTCATCTGGTTGCGAGCGGAGAATCCTGCGCGTTTATTAACATCCGCGAGTTTTTGTCAAACTTCGCCGTCAGGCGCGATTTGTACTGTCGGGACTCTCCGTCTTGTTTGATTTGAGTTTGGGGTAAGATAGAATCGCCGTATGTCGCTTGCCGTTGCCACGATGCACTTTCCCGCCCCGTCTGCCGCCGACACATTGGCGCGTTTGTTGGATGGGGATTTGAGTTTTCACAAAACCGGCAGCGGCGACAATGGCACACATTCCCTGCATCCGTTTCCGGCAAAATTCCCCCCGCAGTTGCCGGCGCTTTTTGTGGAAAACCTGACCGCGCCCGGGGATATGGTGCTTGACCCGATGATGGGTTCGGGGACGACTTTGATAGAAGCGGTGCGGCTTGAACGCAAAGCGGTGGGATGCGATATTGACCCGTTGTCTCTCATTGTCGGGGGGGCGAAGTTGTCGCCGATATCGCCGCTCCAAATTATCCAAACGGGGTTTGACATTTTATTCGCGGCAAAACGCGCATTCGCCGATGAAAAAGGCGAATTGGAAAAAGAACTGCGGGGGCGCTATGAAGCCGGAACGCGGGCGTTTATGGATTACTGGTTTTTGCCGGATACGCAATTGGAATTGCTTGCGCTGCTGACGGAGATTGAGAAAATACCGAATGCGCGGACGCGCCGGTTTTTTACCATGATTTTTTCTTCGGTGATTATCACCAAGTCGGCCGGCGTGTCCTTGGCGAGGGATTTGTCGCACACGCGCCCGCACCGGATAACGGACAAACAGCCCGCCGCCGTGTTTTCCGAGTTTGTCAAACGGCTGGCGCAAAGCGCCGCGCACGGAAAAAACTTAACCCGCCGAGGCGGCGCAAAACTTAAGCAAACGAAGGCGCAAAAAACCGGACTTCCCGGCGACATCGCCGATTTGATTATTACCTCCCCGCCATATGCCAATAACGCCATTGACTACATGCGCGCGCATAAATTCTCCCTTGTTTGGCTGGGGCATTCCGTCAAGGCATTGTCGGCTTTGCGCGCCGGTTATATCGGGCACGATGCGGCGCGGCTGAATGTTGAGGATGGCATCCCGCTGCCTCCTGTGTGCGAAACCACGGTGAATCAATTGGCGCAACTCAGCAAACAAAAGGCGGCGGCGTTGCGGCGGTATTTTTGCGAAATGCGGGATGTCTCCGCGGAGATGCTCCGCCTTTTGAAGCCGGGCGGTGCTTGCGTTGTTGTTGTCGCATCCTCGGTTCTGAGCGGCATGGATGTAAAAACCCATGAGTGCATCGCCGCGCTTGGCGAAGCCGCCGGATTCTATCTTGCCGGCATTGGCGTGCGCCATATTGACCGCGACCGTCGGATGATGCCCGCCCGCTGGGACAAAAAAGCCCGCACGCAAATTGAAGGGCGAATGCACGACGAGTATATTATCGGGATGGTGAAAACATGACTTTGCTCTGTACATTGCGCGGAAGATATCACGCCCGCATTCTGAAAACCATCATGCGATGCAACGGCGGGATTTGGAACAATGCCGACAGCGGTAGCAAAAGCAGCGTGGCAATAGCCGCCGGCGTTGCCGGGTTGATTCAGCAAAAGACCGGGGGGCGCGCAGGCACGGACAGCATCAAGGTGCAAAATGTGGGCAAGGAATTTGAGAAAGCCACCATGGATTTTCTCAGGGAAGGTTTTTCGGCGCTCGGCGCTTTGCGCCCCGGCGCGTGGCAGTTCGCCCGCGGCAAAAAAATAGCGGAGTTTTACCAGTATGCGCACCTTGCGGAAGTTGCGGCGGCGCTAAAACAAAACCGCGGTTTGCGCGCCGCATTCAGCGATTATATTGTCAAGCCCGATATTATTGTTTCCCGCGCACCGGAGCCGGACAATGTCATCAATGCGGAGGAAAGCATCGTGCCGGCGGACGGCAAAGTTGCGGCTTACGCTCCCTTGCGCGAGCAAAACAACGAAAGCGAAATTCTGCACGCAAGCATATCCTGCAAATGGACGCTGCGAAGCGACCGCTCGCAACACGCCCGCACGGAGGCATTGAATTTACTTCGCAACAGAAAAGGCGGCACGCCGCACATCGCTTTTGTTACCGCCGAACCGATGCCGCTGCGGATTGCAACGGTGGCGCTCGGCACGGGCGATATAGATTGCGTGTATCATTTTGCGCTGGCGGAAATGCTGCAAGTTGCCGCCGAAGTCGGCAACGAAACCGACAAAGATACGCTGCAAACGCTTGTTGAAGGCAACCGCCTGCGCGATATTAGCGATTTACCGCTGGATTTGGCGGCATAATATCGGGCTTGGTATCGGCGGGCGTCCGGCGAGGCGCGGGCGATATTATAACTTTTTGCCGGTTTTTTTGATTGGCGGGGCGGATGGTGGTAATATTGGCGGCGGATTGTTAATGGCGCGCGGAAAAGCGGGCTTGATGCATTGCCGGATTTTTGTCATGCGTATTTGACATTTTGCACTTTGTAGCATTGTGCTTCGCTTCCGGTTTTGTTGTCTTGCCCCGCCGAAGGATCAACTTCCCGGAAAATCTCAGGCAAACATACCGCGCGTTTTGGGTCCATCCGGAGAGCGGGCGTTTTGTCTTTTTTGACAAACGCCCCGCCGAAGGGGCAATGGGCGGCGTGTTTTTGCGCTTTGCGCTTTTTTGATGCGCCGCCCAAATCTCTCAGGCGAAAGGACGGAGGGAGAATGTTTTGCGCTTTTTGCATCCGCAAACGGCGCAAGTGTTTTTTTACCTACCGGATGTTGCGATGACTGATTCTCTGAAAAATACCCCCCTGCAGCAATGGCATCGCAAGCGCGGCGGGCGGCTTAATGCCTTTGCCGGCTGGCGGCTGCCGGTCTTTTACGGCGGCGTTATCGGCGAACACTTGCACACCCGCGCATCGGCGTCTCTTTTTGATGTCTCGCACATGGCGCAAATCAGCGTTAGCGGCGATGTGCTGGCGCGGCTTTCAACCGCCGACCCGTCCGCTTTGGCGGTTGGCGAGAGCAAATATGCCGCGCTGCTTTCGGACAGCGGCGGGATTGTTGATGATTTTATTGTCGGCAACGACGGCGATGGCGATTATTTTTGCGTCTTCAACGCCGCCCGCAAAGCGCAGGTTGTTGAACGATTGCGCGGGGCATCGGCGGTTTTGGACGACCATAATGCAAACGGCGGGCGCGCGCTTTTGGCGGTGCAGGGGCCAAAAGCCGCCGCCGCCGTAGCGCGCATCTTTCCGCCCGCCGCGCAACTTGGGTTTATGCGCGCGGCGAAAATGAAATGGCGCGGCGAAGAATGCCGCATTTGCCGCTGCGGCTATACCGGCGAAGACGGCTTTGAGATAGGCGCGCCCGCGGGCATTGCCGAACAACTTGCCGATATATTAATCGCCGATGGCGCGGTTTTGCCCGCCGGTTTGGGCGCGCGCGATTCTTTGCGCTTGGAAGCGGGGTTGTGTTTGTATGGCAGCGAGTTGAACGAACAAACGACGCCGATAGAAGCGGGCTTATTTTGGATTATCGGCAGGGACAGGTTGCAAAAAGGCGGCTTCGCCGGGGCGGATGTTTTGCGCGAACAAAAACAAAACGGCGCGGCGCGCAAACTTGTCGGGCTTTTGCCGCAAAGCAAAATACCGGTGCGCGCCGGCGCGCAACTTGTCATCGGCGACAATGTCATCGGCGAAGTCAGCAGCGGCTTGTTTTCGCCGACTTTGGGCGCGCCGGTCGCGATGGGCTTTGTCCAATCCGCGCATGCGCAAAAGGGAGAAGAATCAGCAGAAGCGGGAGAGGAAAAAACGGAAGCGATTGAGGCGATAGTGCGCGGCAAAAAAGTGCCGTGCCGCATTGTCAAACCGCCGTTTGTGCCGCACCGCTATGCGAAATAACAAAGGAGAAAAAACAATGAAACAATACACCAAAGACCACGAATGGCTGGAAACGCGCGGCGATATCTGCCGCATCGGCGTTAGCGATCATGCGCAGGATCAATTGGGCGATGTCGTCGCCGTGGAACTTCCGGCCGTCGGCGCGATGCTGAAAGCCGGCGGCGAAGGGGCGGTTGTCGAATCGGTCAAAGCCGCCAGCGAAGTGTATGCGCCGGTCGGCGGCGAAGTTGTCGCCGTCAATGACGCCCTCGCCGACAACCCGCAACTGATTAACGAATCCGCCGAAGGAGAAGGATGGCTGTGGGAGATGCGCGCCGATGTTATGCCCGAAGGGTTGATGAATGAAGAACAATACCGCGCTTTTGTCGCGGGCGATGCGTGATGACCGGCGGCGATTTTTGCGCCCGTCATTGCGGCTTGTCGGCGGGCGACGAGGAGAAGATGCTGCGGTTTTTGGGTTTGGAAAACCTGGACGATTTGACGCGCGCACTTCCGGCGGATATTGTCGCCGCGCCGGATGTTTTTGAACCGCCGCTGAGCGAGAGCGAAGCGCATGCGGAGTTGCGAAAATATGCCGCCCAAAATGACAACGGCGACGGCAAGGCGAGCATGATTGGCTTGGGCTATTACGGCGCGCAAACGCCCGCGGCTTTGCGGCGGAATTTGTTTGAGAATCCGGCGTGGTATACCGCCTATACGCCGTATCAGGCGGAGATATCGCAGGGGCGTTTGGAGTTGCTGTTTCATTTCCAAACGATGTGCGCCGAACTGACCGGCTTGCCGATGGCAAACGCATCATTGCTTGACGAAGCAACGGCGGCGGCGGAAGCGATGACTCTCCTGCACCGCAAAGGCGGCGGCAATGTTTTGCTGGTTGATGAATCGCTGTTTCCGCAAACGCTGGCGGTTTTGCAAACGCGGGCTTTGCCGCTCGGCATTAAGTTGCGGGTTTTGCCGCCCGAAAAGATGGCGGATAACTGCGCCGATGCCTTTGGCGCGATGATTGGCTATCCGGGAGGAGACGGCGGCATACAAGATTGGCGGGCGATAACGGCGGCGCTTAAGAAAAACAATATTGCCGCCGCTTGCGCTACCGACCTTTTGGCATTGACTCTTTTGACGCCGCCGGGGGAGATGGGTTTTGATATTGCCTTTGGCAACTCGCAGCGTTTTGGTTTGCCGATGGGTTGCGGCGGGCCGCATGCGGCGTTTTTTGCCTTTACCGCCGAACATTTGCGCTATGCGCCCGGGCGTGTCGTCGGCAAATCGCGCGATACGCGCGGCAGAACCGGTTATCGCCTGGCTTTGCAAACGCGCGAGCAACACATACGCCGCGAAAAAGCAACCAGTAATATTTGCACCGCACAAGCGCTTCCGGCAATGCTTGCCGCGGCTTATGCCATCTATCAGGGACCGGAAAGATTGACGGAATCGGCAAAAAGAATACACTCCTGTGCGGCGTCTTTGGCGGAAGGTTTGCGCGATGCCGGGCGCAAACTCAAACATCATCATTTTTTTGACACCCTTCGCGTTATCGCCGATGACGCCGGGGAAGTTGTCAAACGCGCCGCCGACAAGGGCGTTAATCTTTTGCAACTGCCCGGCGAGATTGGCATTAGCGCGGACGATATTACAACGCCGCATCATCTGCAGATTGTTATGGATGCCTTTGGCGGCGGCAAGATAAATATTAACCCGCAGGCGTTTGTTATCCCCCAAGAATTAAAGCGCAAGAGTGTTTTTTGCGGCGGCGGGGTTTTTGGCGCGCACCGGAGCGAACACGACATTACCCGCTATTTGCGGCAACTTGCCGACAAGGACATATCGCTAACCCGCTCAATGATTCCGCTCGGCTCCTGCACGATGAAACTGAACGCCGCCGCCGAAATGGAACCTTTGGCATGGGGCGAGTTTGCCAATGTGCATCCTTTTGCACCGGCGGTGCAGATGCGCGGCTATCGCAAACTGCTTGATGATTTGTCGGCGCGACTGGCGAAGTTGACCGGCTTTGACGCCGTATCCCTGCAGCCGAATGCGGGCGCGCAGGGCGAATATGCCGGATTGCTCGCCATCCGCGCCTATTTGCAAAGCATAGGGCAGGGCGGGCGCGATGTCTGCCTTATTCCCCTTTCGGCGCACGGCACAAACCCGGCGAGTGCGGTAATGGCGGGAATGCGCGTTGTCAGCGTGGCGATTGACGATTCCGGACAGGCAGATGCCGATGATTTGGCGCAAAAGATAAAAGAGCACGGCGACAAGTTAGCGGCGCTGATGATGACATACCCGTCAACCAGCGGCGTTTTTGCCGAGGGAATGCCCGCTATTTGCAAGCGCATACACGATTCCGGAGGTTTGGTTTATATGGACGGGGCGAATCTTAACGCGCTTGTCGGCGCGGCATTGCCGGGCAAGATGGGTCCCGATGTTATGCATATTAACTTGCACAAAACCTTTTGCATCCCGCACGGCGGCGGCGGGCCCGGGATGGGTCCGATTGCCGTTGCCGGCCGTCTGGCGCCGTTTTTGCCATGTCATCCGTTTGACGAAAAAAAGGGAGAAGGTTGCGGGACGGTTTCCGCCGCGCCCTTCGGCTCGGCTTTGATACTCCTGATTCCGTGGTTGTATATGCGAATGATGGGCGGCGAAGGTTTGCGCCGCGCGACTTTGACCGCATTGCTGTCGGCAAACTATATCGCCCGCCGGTTGGAAGGCGAATGGCCTGTGCAATTTAAGGGCGCGGGCGGTTTTGTCGCCCATGAGTGCATTGTTGATGCGCGGCAGTTTAAGAAAACCGCCGGTGTCTCGGTTGAAGATGTCGCCAAAAGATTGATGGATTACGGCTTTCACGCTCCGACGGTATCCTGGCCCCTGCCGGGGGCGGTGATGATAGAGCCGACCGAATCCGAATCCCTGCCGGAGATAGACAGGTTTTGCGATGCGATGCTGTCCATCGCCGAAGAAATAAAGCGCATCCAAAAAGGAGAATGGCCCCGCGATGATAATCCCCTTGTCAATGCCCCGCACACGGCGGAGGATTTGTTGATTGGCGAATGGCATCACCCCTACACGCGGGAACAGGCGGCTTATCCGGCGAAGTGGCTGCGGGACGACAAATACTGGCCGCCGGTATCGCGCATTGACGCGGTTTATGGCGACAGGGCGTTGCTGAAAAAATAAGCCATTTTTGTCATTCCCGCTTTTGCGGGAATGACGGGAGTGTTTGTTGTTATCGGCGGGGCGGGGTTGATAGGATGCCTATTACGCCGGGGGTGTTTATATCGGGATTGCGGATGATGAAAGTTTTGTTGGCGTTGTTTGGCAGGGCAATGTTGGGGGAGTTTTGGGGAGTGCCGCAGACGGGTTCGGCGGCGGGGTTGCCGATATGGGCGGCAAGCATGCAAACGCCGCCCGCTTCTCTTATAGCGGCGGCGACGGGGGCGCGGTCAAGCCCGATAATATGAAAAGCCGCCGCCGCGTCAAGCGG
>JBPCWZ010000196.1:0-13530 GCA_051009015.1 Gammaproteobacteria bacterium
GCCGCTTTGTTGCAAGCGGCGAAAAAGGGGTTTTTGTTTGTCGCTTGCCAGTTGTCAAACTGCACTTTGATATCGCCCATCTGTGCCAGACAACCGCGCACTTTGACGCCAAAGCCGGAAAGCAAAACCCGCGCGACCGCACCCGCCGCGACTCTTGCCGCCGTTTCGCGGGCGCTTGACCTGCCGCCGCCGCGGTAGTCATAAATGCCGTATTTGTGAAAATAGGTGATATCGGCATGACCGGGGCGGAAGGCGTTTTTGATGGCGGCGTAATCTTTGGGCCGGGCGTCAATGTTGCGAATCAACATTGCAAGCGGCGCGCCGGTGGTTTTGTTGCCGAAGACGCCGGAAAGAATCTCGGCTTCGTCGCTCTCGCGCCTTTGGGTTACATGCCGCGATTGACCGGGGCGGCGGCGCAGCAAATCGCGGCGGATGACGGAAGCCGAAAGCGGCAAGCCCGGCGGGCAGCCGTCAATGATAACGCCGATGGCGGCGCCGTGGCTTTCGCCGAAAGTGCTGATGCGAAAAGCATCGCCGAAACTGTTGCCCGCCATCGGTCAATTATACTTATAGCGCTTTTTCTATCAGCATGCGCACTTCGCCATAACGCCCGCAATCCAAACGGAAAAGGGCGAAGATGTCTGATGCGCCGCTGACGGATTGATTAAACTGCACGGCGGAAAACCGCTTGCCGCCCGCTTCCAGTAATAACTTGCGATGTCCGCCGCCTGCGCCCATCGGCTTTTCGCTCAGCACTTTGTATTCTCCGGCAAAAAGCGGCGCGGCAAATGCCTCGCCCCAGGCGATATCGTGCAACTCGGCAACCGCTTCGGGCGTGATATCGGCGGGCGGCGGCAAAGCATCCACTTGCACTTTCGGCTCGGCATCGGGCGGGGTTTGTTCGCCGCAAACCTGCGCGAATACTTCGGCAAACTGCGGAATCTTTTCGGCGGTGATTTTGATGCCGATGGCGCGGCTGTGCCCGCCGAAGTCGGCTATCAATGCCGGATGTTTGGCGGCGGCGGTTTGCAGTATTTTGTGCAAATCCCAATGCGGCGGGGCGCGGCCCGATCCTTTCCAGTTGCCGTTGTTGTCGCCGCCAAATACCACAACCGGGCGGCGGTGTTCGTCGCAAAGAATACCGGCGATAATGCCGATAATCCCTTCGTGCCATTTTTGTCCGGCGGCGACAATGCCCGGCGGCATTTGGCGCGGCAGTGTTTTGCGGGCTTCTTTTAATATCCCGCGCTGCAAATCGCCCCGGGCGCTGTTGAGTTCGCACAAGCGGGCTGCCGTTGTTTTGGCATCGGCATCGCTTTCGGCAAGCAGGTTTTCCATCGCGCTTTTGACTTTGTCCATCCGTCCGGCGGCGTTTATGCGCGGTGCGAGGCGGAAGGAAATATCGCGGCTGTTGAGCATTGCCATATTGCACTTTGCGAGTTCCACAAGATGCAGCAACCCTTTGCGCGCGCGGTGCTTGCGCATGCGCATCATTCCGGCATGCACAAAAGCGCGATTGACAAGGTTTAGCGGCGCGCAGTCGGCTATCGTCCCCAATGCCACCAAATCCAAATAATCGCCCATGTCAATATCGGCGTTCATTGCTTTTTTCAATGCCGCCATAACATAAAAGATAACGCCGACACCCGCCAACCCGTCAAGCGGGGCGAAACTTCTAGGATGCGCTATCGCATCGGCATCGGGACATTCGCCGCCGAGATGATGGTCGGTTATCAGCATTGTCATTCCGGCGTTTTTTGCCGCCCGCACGGCATCTTCGGCATTGACGCCGTTGTCCACGGTCAAAAGGGTTTTTGCCCCGTCATCCGCCGCCTGTCGCACAAGCGCTTCGGACAAGCCATAACCATCGCCGCGCGAGGGAATGCGCCAGATAACATCCGCGCCCATCTTTGTCATCGCTTGCACCGCCAATGCCGTTGATGTCATTCCATCGGCATCATAATCGCCGATGACGCATATCCGCTTGTTGTTGGCAATGGAATGCGCCAGGTGTTTTGCCACATTACCGGCAGCGGCAAAAGCATCCGGCAGCGGCAAAGAGGATAACTTCGGGGCGATATCGGCGCGCTCGCTTATGCCGCGCGCCGCCAAAACCCGCGCCGCCAAAGGAAAAACGCCCTGCGCCATAAGCGCATCCGCCGCCGCCCGGTCAAAGTCGCGCCGTGTTATTGATTCTTTCATATCGCTATTCTAACCATTTGCCAATGGTCATTGGTCATTTGTCAATTAATAATGGTGTTAGAATGGCGATAACACAACCGCCCGATAACCGCCCGATGATTATTTATCTGCATGGATTTAACAGTTCGCCGATGTCCGAAAAGGCGCAAATGTTTGCCGGTTTTTGCGCCGTCAAAGGCGTGGAATGCATCATCCCGCAACTGCATCACCGTCCGGCGGAAGCCATCGGGCATGTGCGGCAAATGCTTGACGAAAGGGCGGAAGACGCCAAAGATACCGAAGATGCCGCCGATACGCTGCTTACCGTTGTCGGCAGTTCCATGGGCGGTTATTACGCCGCTTATTTGTGCCAGCATTACGACAACCTGCGCGCCGTGCTGATTAATCCGGCGGTCAAACTTGCCGCCAAACTTGCCGACCAGGTCGGGCAGGTGCAAAAAAACTATCACAACGGCAGGGAGTATCTTTTTACCCGCGAGCATTTGGCTGAGTTTGCGGCAATGGATGTGCCGAAGTTGGATAATCCCGAGAGATGCCTTTTGATGGTGCAAACCGGCGACGAAGTGCTGGACTATCGCGAAGCGGTGGAATATTACAAAGGCGCGGCGCAGATTGTTGAAGAAGGCGGCGATCATTCCTTTGTCGGTTTTGCCGCCCATATGCCGCGCATTGTGGCTTTTCACCGCCGCGCCGAAACGGGAGTATAATCACCAATCACAATAAGGAGCGAAAAATGTCCGACACTGTCAATATCACCATCACCGGCGCCGCCGGGCAAATCGCTTATGCGCTGCTTTTTCGCCTTGCCGCGCATCCGGCTTTTGCCGAAATCGGGCTGAACCTGCGCCTGCTGGAAGTTGAACCTGCCTTGCCGGCATTGGAAGGCGTCAAAATGGAACTGCGCGATGGCGCTTTTCCGGCGTTGCGCGACATTACCACAACCGGCGATGCCGAAACCGCCTTTGGCGATGCCGATATGATCTTTATGGTCGGCGCGCGCCCGCGCAGTGCCGGGATGGAACGCAAAGATTTGCTGTCGGCAAATGCCGCCATTTTTTCGGCGCAGGGCAGGGCTATCAACAAAGTCGCCAAAAAAACCGCCGGGGTTTTGGTTGTCGGCAATCCGGCAAATACCAATTGTTTGATAGCGCAGCAAAACGCGCCCGATATGCCGCCGTCCGCTTTTACGGCGATGACGCGGCTTGACCACAACCGCCTGATGGCGCAACTTGCCGAAAAAGCCGGGCAGCCGCTCGCCGCCGTCAAAGGCGCGATAATCTGGGGCAATCACTCGGCGACTCAATATCCGGATATCCATCATGCGACCATCGGCGGCAAAGCGGCGATGGATATTGTCGGCGAAGAGTGGTATAAAAGCACAATGATACCCGCCGTGCAGCAAAGAGGCGCCGCCATCATCAAAGCGCGCGGGGCGTCAAGTGCGGCGTCTGCGGCATCTGCCGCTTTTGACCACAGTTTTGACTGGTGGAAGGGCGGCGATGATATTGTCAGTATGGCTATCGTCAGCGGCGGGGAATACGGCATTGAAAAGGGTTTGGTCTATTCCTACCCGATGCGCTGCCAAAACGGCGAAGCGGTTGTTGTTGAAGGGTTGGATGTCAATGCTTTCGGCGAGGAAAAAATGCGCGTTAGCGAGCGGGAACTTCAAGAGGAGCGGGATGCAGTCCGCCATCTTTTGCCATGAGTGTCAAAATGCTCAGCCCCAAAGAACTCGCCGAAGCGGCGTTGCGCTATCATCGCGAACCTTCGCCGGGCAAGACCGGCTTGCAGATAACAAAACCCGCCGAAACCAACGCCGATTTGGCTTTGGCATATTCGCCCGGCGTAGCATCGCCGTGCCTGCGCATTGAAGAAGCGGCGGAAGAGGCGTATAACTACACCAACAAGGGCAACCTTGTCGGCGTTGTCAGTAATGGCACGGCGGTGCTGGGGCTTGGCAATATCGGTCCTTTGGCGAGCAAGCCGGTGATGGAAGGCAAGGCGATGCTGTTTAAGAAGTTTGCCGGGCTGGACGCTTTTGACATTGAGATAAACGCGCCGTCGCCGGAGGTGTTTATTGAAACCGTCACCAACATATCGCCGACTTTCGGCGCGATAAATCTGGAAGACATTCGCGCCCCGGAATGCTTTTTTATAGAACACCGCCTGCGGCGGCGTTTGGATATTCCGGTGCTGCATGATGACCAGCACGGCACGGCGGTTGTCGCTTGCGCCGCGCTCATCAACGCGCTGGAATTGCAAAACAAAAGCCCGAAGAATATGCGCGTGCTGGTTTTGGGCGCGGGTGCGGCGGCTGTCGCCATATCGCGCCTTGTGATTAGTTATTTCGGCATCAGCATGCGGCAGATATTGATGTTTGATTCGCGCGGCATTCTCAGCACGCAGCGCGAAGCGCCGATAGAATCCTACAAAATGCCTTTCGCCCGCGATACGCGCATTCGCACTTTGGAAGCGGCGGTGCGCGTGTCGGATGTCGTCATCGGCGTATCGCGCGGCGGTTTGATAAAACCGGAAATGCTGAAGAAAATGCGCGAGCGCCCGATAATTCTGGCATTGGCAAATCCGGTGCCGGAGATTATGCCGGCGGACGCCCGCGAAGTCCGCCCCGATGCCATTGTCGCTACCGGCAGGTCGGATGTGGAGAATCAGGTCAATAACTCGCTGTGTTTTCCTTATCTTTTTCGCGGTGTTTTGCAGGCGCGGGCGCCGCGTTTTTCATCGCGCATTTTTTTCGCCGCGGCAAAGGCTATCGCCGCTTTGGCGCGCGAGAAAGGTCCCGATGGTTTGGAGTTTGGCCCAAACTACATTTTGCCGCAACAAACAGACCCGCGCTTGATGGATTTTGTCGTCCCCGCCATTGTCGCCGCCGCCAAAGAACCGGACGACAACATTTCCAGCGCCAAAACTTTCGGGCAGGGATATGAATAACGGCATGCACAATCGCCCGAAATATCTTAATCTGGCGAAGATACGCCTGCCGCTGCCGGGTGTGCTTTCCATCTTGCACCGCGTTAGCGGGATGGTTTTGATATTTGCATTGCCCTTTGCGCTTGCCGCTTTGCAGTGGAGTGTCGGCGATGCGGCGGGATATGCGCAAGTGTCGGCGCTTTTTGGCGACGGCGGCTACTTCCTGCTTAAGTTGGCGGCATTCGGCGCGGCGTGGGCGCTTTTTCATCATTTGTGCGCGGGGGCGCGTTTTTTGTTGCTGGATTTTCATGTGGGCATTTCGCTTCCGGCGGCGCGCTTTTCGGCGGCGGCGGCTTTTGTCGTTAGCATTATGATGACAATTGCCTTTGGTGTTTGGCTATGGTAAAGCGCCCTCCGGTCGGTGCCGGTTATGGCTTGCGCGGCTGGATTGCGCAGCGCGTCAGCGCGGCTTTTTTGATTGTCGCATTTGTCGCGCTTTTTGTTGCGCTTGTTGTTTTGCGCCCGGACGGGTTTGCCGAATGGCGGGCTTTTGTGTTGTCCGGCTGGGTGCGGGTGTTGTTGTTTTGTTCGGTGCTTGCCATCGTCTGGCATGCCTACATTGGCGCGCGCGATATCATTATGGATTATATCGCCGCCGACATATTGCGGCTGGCAAAGACGGCGGCGGCGGTTGTTTATTTGCTTGCCTGTTTGATATGGGCTGCGGTGATTTTGCTGTGAAGGATTGCGGGGCGGGATTGATATGAACATTGGCAGGCGCAAGTTTGACGCACTCGTCATCGGCGGCGGCGGCGCGGGTTTGCGGGCGGCGGTGGAGTTGGCGCGCGGCGGTTTGCGGGCTGCCGTGGTTTCCAAACTATTCCCGACAAGGTCGCACACCGTTGCCGCACAAGGCGGCATTAGCGCGGCACTTGGCAATGTCACGCCCGACAACTGGCACTGGCACATGTACGACACCGTCAAAGGGTCGGACTATCTGGGCGACCAGGATGCGATTGAATATATGTGCCGCGAGGCGGCGGATGCGGTTTATGAGTTGGAACAGATGGGCATGCCTTTTTCGCGCCTGCCGGACGGGCGGATCTACCAGCGCCCTTTTGGCGGGATGTCGCAAAACTACGGCGGGCCGCAAGCATCGCGCACTTGCGCGGCGGCGGACAGGACGGGGCATGCAATGCTGCACACTTTGTATCAGCAAAGCATCAAGGCGGGGGCGCATTTCTTTGACGAGTTTTTTGCCGTGGATTTGGTGCGCGATACCGACGGCAATATCGCCGGTGTTTTGGCGATAGAGATAGAAAGCGGCGAGAGTGTTTTGTTTTCCGCCGATGCCGTTGTTTTGGCGACCGGCGGCGGCGGGCGTATCTACCGCCATACGACAAACGCCTTTTCCAATACCGGCGACGGCTTGGGGATGGCTTTGCGGGCGGGCTTGCCTTTGCAGGATATGGAGTTTTGGCAGTTTCATCCGACCGGCGTTGCCGGCGCGGGTGTTTTGGTAACCGAAGGCGTGCGCGGCGAGGGCGGCTATTTGGTCAATGGCGACGGCGAGCGGTTTATGGAGCGCTATGCGCCAAATGCCAAAGATCTGGCCGGGCGCGATGTCGTGGCGCGGGCGATGGCATTGGAGATATTGGAAGGGCGCGGCTGCGGCGCCAAAAAAGATTATGTTGAGTTGAAGTTGGATCATCTGGGCGAGGATATTATTAATGAACGCCTGCCGTCCATTCGCGAGATAGCGATTAAGTTTGCCGGTGCCGACCCGGTGCAAAAGCCGATTCCGGTTGTGCCGACGGTGCATTACATGATGGGCGGCATTCCGACAACCCGCTACGGCGAAGTGATAACGCACGATGGCGGCGATTCGGTTGTCGGCGGTTTGTATGCGGTGGGCGAATGCGCGAGTGTTTCGGTGCATGGCTCCAATCGTCTGGGCAGTAATTCACTGCTGGATTTGGTTGTCTTCGGGCGCGCGGCGGGCGGGCATATTTTGGAAAATCGCAAACAACTTCGCGCGGGCGATATTTGCGAAGAGTCGGTGCAAGCGGCGGCAGCCCGCATAGCAAGATGGGACAAAAACGGCAAAGAGCATCCCGATGCCGTGCGCGAGGAAATGCGCGATGTTGTGCAAAATCACTTCGGCGTTTTTCGCACCGAAGAGAATATGCGCGCGGGTTTGGACAAGTTTGCCGTTTTGCGCGCCCGCCTTCAGCAAGCGGGCATTGGCGACAAAAGCAAAGTGTATAACACGGCGCGCATAGAAGCATTGGAATTGGAAAACACAATGGCGGTAGCGGCGGCGACTTTGCACTCGGCAATAGCCCGCACCGAAAGCCGCGGCGCGCATGCCCGCGATGATTATCAGGAGCGCGATGACGCCAATTGGATTCGCCACACTTTATATTTCGCCGAAAGCGACCGTTTGGATTACCGCCCGGTGCAGATGAAACCCCTAACCGTGGAAACCTTCCCGCCCAAAAAGCGGACTTATTAACGAAAGCCGTTTTATAACAGGGAAATGCCAAAGCCGTATATCAGCGTTGTGTCGGTGAAGCCGTTGCCGGACTATCGGCTACAGGTTGCGCTGTCCGATGGGCGGCGGGGCATCTATGATGTGTCGTCGTTTTTGGACAAGGGCGTCTTCAAGGAATTGAAAGACCCGGCTTATTTTGCCCGTGTCAAATTATTCGGCAGCACCGTTGGCTGGCCCAACGAGCAAGATATCTGCCCCTGCTGCATCGCCGCTGGTCTGCAATCCATTCCGCGCCGCAAAGCCGCCGCCCGCCGCCCCGCCATCCGCAAACCGCAACAACGCGCCCGCAAGGTGGCGAATCGTTAATCGGGCATGCCGAGTATAAGCAGGTTTTACGGCATAATCATCTGGATGCATTTTTTTGACGATGGCAAGCGGCATCTGCCGCATTTTCACGCCCAATATAACGAGCGGGGGGCGGTTATCTCCATCAAGGACGGGGCGGTTTTGTCCGGTTCGCTACCGCCGCCGCAGATGAAGATGGTGCAAGAATGGACGAAAGTTCGCCGCGCGGAATTGGCGCAAGTTTGGGACGACTTGACAAAAGGCAAAGAATCGGGTAGAATACCGCCACTGAAATGACCAAACCTTACCTCAGAGTTTTGTCCGTGACGGCGATGGAAAACCATCGTCTGCGGGTTGCGCTGTCCGATGGGCGGCGGGGTGTCTTTGATGTCTCGCCGTATTTGGATATCGGCGTTTTCAGGGAGTTGAAAACCCCCGCCTACTTTGCGCGGGTGAAAACCCTGTTTGCCGGTGTCGGCTGGCCCAACGGGCAGGACCTCAGCCCGCTAAAAATCGCCGACGAAATGCGCCCCCTCCCGCGCCGCAATGTCGCCGCCGCCCTCCGCCCCGCCATCCGCAAACCCCAACAACGCGCCCGCAAGGCGGCGTAGCATTGTTGCGAAGAGGAAAGAACGATGATAAGGATGAAACGCTTGTTTTTGCCGCTTTTGTTTTTGATGTTGGCACCGGCAATGGCGCACGCACAAGGGGGTGTGGTTGATTCCAAAGCCGAAGTGAACAAAGCCGCCGATGAATATGTGAAACAATGCGCCGATAATGTCAGGGCATCGCGGGATGCGCTACGAGACCGTCATCGCAATGAGCGGCAGGAACTTGGCAAACCGGTTAACTTGCCGGAATACCGCGCCTTGCAAGAACAACAAAAAGAACAGCGCGACGAAGCCGAAACCGCCTACCGCGAATACAAAAAACGCGCCCGCAAAGATGCGCGACAGGCAAAGCAGGAAAACAGGATTATCCGTGCGCCTTTGGGGTTTTGCTATTTCGGCGACAACATTGGCAAGCCCGGATATTAATTATAAATGTGATAACACTTGCGGCGAAAAAATGCGATAATAGCGGCGGGAGATAAGCCAATGAAGTTGTCCATTTACCGATACCACCCCGAAACCGATGCCGCGCCGCGCATGCAGGATTTTGATATCCGCCTGCCGTCCGGGGCGACGATGCTTTTGGATGCGCTGGAACACATTCGCACAAAGGTTGACGACTCGCTCGCCCTGCGCCGTTCGTGCCGCGAGGGCGTTTGCGGCTCGGATGGCGTCAATATCAACGGCAAAAACGGGCTTGCCTGCATTACCAAACTTGACGCCCTGAGCCAGCCGATTGTCGTCCGCCCTTTGCCGGGGCTGCCGGTCATCCGCGATTTGGTTGTGGACATGTCGCAGTTTTACAAACAATACCGCTCGGTCAAACCATGGCTGATAAACGATTCGCCGCCGCCGGAAGTGGAGCGCAAACAATCGCCGCAGGAACGCGCCGAGTTGGACGGGCTTTATGAATGCATTTTGTGCGCTTGCTGCTCTACCGCCTGCCCGTCTTTTTGGTGGAATCCGGATAAGTTTGTCGGACCCGCCGGGCTTTTGCAAGCATATCGCTTCATCGCCGACTCGCGCGATACGGCGACAAACGAACGGCTGGATGATTTGGAAGATCCCTATCGCCTGTTTCGCTGCCATACGATAATGAATTGTGTGGATGTCTGCCCCAAAGGTTTGAACCCGACCGCCGCCATTGGCAAGATAAAGGAAATGATGGTGCGCCGCGCCGTCTGAACAATGCCGATGACGGCGCAAAATACGGAAAGCAAATTGCGCTGGCAAAGCCGCCGCGGGACTTTGGAGTTGGATTTGCTATTACACCGCTATTGGCAAAAAACACCGCCGTCATCATCCGCCGAAAAAAACGCCCTTGCCGAATTGCTGGCATTGGACGATGAAGATTTGATGCGCGCCGTCGGCGGCGGGGCGGATTCTTTGCATCTTTCGCAACCTGCCCGGCAACTTGCCGCAATGCTCGCCGGTTGATGACCGGATAAGGATTATGACGGGCAACAAGCGGACAATCGGCATTGTTATGATTGTCGCATCCGCTGTCGGCTACGGGCTGCAGCCGATATTCGGCAAACTCGCCTATGCCGAGGGCATATCGCCGTCAACCGTAACATTCGGCAGGTTTTTGCTGACGGCGGCGCTGTTTGAATTGCATTATTTGTTTTTGCCGTGCGGCGCGCGCGCTAGCGCGAAGGAATTGCTGACGACCATCGGCATAGGCATAGTTTTTGCCGCGGCGGCGTTTTGTTATTTTATTTCGCTGCAGTATTTGTCGCCGGTGGTTTTTTCGTTTGTTTATTACACTTATCCGGCGATGACGCTGGTTGTCGGCGCGCTTTTTTTCGGCGAGAAGATAACCGCCCGCCATGCGATTGGCGCGGTTATGACAATAGCGGGAATGCCGCTTTTGCTCGGCGGCGGCGAAGTTGCGGCAAGCACCGCGGGCGTGCTTTGGATTTTGGGTTGCTCGGTGTGCATGGCGTTTTTCTTTCGCTTGCAGGCGTTTTTGCCGGGCAAAAGGTGCGAGTTGTATCACGCCAAGATTATGGCGCGGACGATGGCGCTGGTTTTCCTGTTGTGGTGGCTGGCGGATGGAATGCCGGACGCTCGGGCGGGCGGCGCGCTTTGGTGGGTTTTTTGGATAGGGCTGATATCCACATACATGGCATTTACCGCAAGCATTATCGGCATTTCAATGCTGGGCGCGAATCATGCGGCTTTATTGTCGGGGCAGGAGCCGCTTTGGACGGCGCTGTTTGCGCTTGCGGTGCTGGGGGTTTTGCCGTCTTCTTTGCAGATGATTGGCGCGGCGATGGTGCTGGCGGCGGTTTTTTATATCAATCGCCACTGCGTCGGGCGGTAATGTTATAATGACGGGACATAAAAGGAGCGACAAATGAAAAAAACCGAAGCAAAACAAAAAGGCGCGGCGACTTTGACAATGCCGGGCGGGGCGAAGTTGCAGTTGCCGGTTTATGGCGGCAGCATCGGGCCCGATGTTGTGGATATCCGCCCGCTGAAAACGCTGGATATCTTCACGCTGGATCCGGGCTTTGTCGCTACGGCGTCTTGCGCCTCGCGCATTACCTACATTGACGGCGAAAAAGGGCAGTTGCTTTATCGCGGCTATCCGATAGAAGAGTTGGCGGCGAAGGCGACTTTTTTGCAAACCTGCTACCTGCTCTACAACGGCGAGATGCCCACGCCCGCGCAGTTTCGCGCCTACAAGCGCGAAGTAACCCGCCACACGATGATAACCGAGCGGGTGGTGGATTTCATCAAGGGTTTTGATTCCGATGCCCATCCGATGGCGGTGATGATAGCGGTGACCGGTGCTTTGGCGGCGTTTTATCACGATTGGATTGATGTCAAAAACCCCGAAAGCCGCCGCAAAACTTCGCTACGCCTGATAGCCAAAGTGCCGACCATTGCCGCGATGTCATACAAATACAGCGTCGGGCAACCTTTTATGTACCCGCAAAACGGCTTCGGCTTTGCCGAGAACTTTTTGTATATGATGTTTGCGACTCCGTGCGAATCTTACCGCCCGGATCCTTTGCTGGTGCGCGCGCTTAACCGGATTTTTATTCTGCATGCCGACCACGAGCAAAACGCATCAACTTCCACCGTGCGCCTTGCCGGATCCACAAACGCAAACCCGTTTGCCTGTGTGTCCGCCGGCATTGCCGCCCTTTGGGGTCCGGCACATGGCGGTGCCAACGAAGCGGTGCTGAAAATGCTCGGCGAGATTGGCGATGCCGAAAACATTCCGGCATATATTGAAAGCGTCAAAGCGGGCAAGGGGCGGCTGATGGGCTTTGGTCACAGGGTGTATAAGAACTTTGACCCGCGCTCGGGCGTGATGCGCAAAACCTGCCACGAAGTGTTGAAGCATCTTAAGTTGCAAAACGACAAAACCTTTAAGATTGCGCTGCAACTGGAAAAGATTGCGCTGGAAGACGAATATTTCGTCAAGCGCAAGTTATACCCGAATGTGGATTTTTATTCCGGCATTGTTTTGCGCGCGCTGGGCATTCCGACTTCCATGTTCACGGCGATATTTGCCATCGCCCGCACGATAGGATGGGTTTCGCACTGGAATGAATTGCACGAAGACCCCGAGTTTCGCATCGGTCGCCCGCGGCAGTTGTATCTGGGCGCGGCAAAGCGCAAACTGAAAGCGGCGAAGTAACACCGACAACCGCCACTTCCGGCATTAAGCAATGAACCCCGGCGATATGATTCTGGAATCGTTTCTGCCCGCTTTCCTTTCGGGCTTGGCTTCGCATTGGTGGCTGTTGCTGATTTTCTTGGCGGTGGTTTTGCTTGCCATTGTTTTTCAACTGCCTTTGGGCGGGAAAAGCAAAGGCAGGAGGAAGCGATGGCGGTGGTTTTGATTGTCGGCGGCGGCGGGAATGACGCCCGCATTTGTCGCCCCCTTTCGTCATTCCCGCAAAAGCGGGAATCTATTTGCCGTCCTGCTTTTCCATTGTTTCTCGCGGGATGCGCTTATCATCACCCTCTCCCTCCTGCTCTGTCGGGACGTCGTATTTGTTTTTGCCTGTGTCGCTTTCCGGTAAACCGACAACAATCGGAGCAATGAAACCCGACAAAATAAGCAAAATATTGGCGGGAATACTGTCCGTATCGCCCATCGCAGCAAAAGCCACTTTGTCCAACAAATTGCTGGCAAAGCCAACCACCAGAACCCACCATCCGCTCCATCCGTAGTCATGGAGACGGCGAACAGTAACCGCCAATATTGGCAGAAGAAAAGGCAGAAAGACAAGAATGCTGAGTGCTTGCCCCAATCTTTCCAGATGGTGGATGTGCATATTGAACTCATCATCCGTCATCCCTTGCACCTCTTCCTCTATCCCCATGTACAAGAAAGTGCCAATTCCGTAACCAACCACAATGGCAAGCAAGAGAATCGGAATGATGAAATAGAAATACTCCGCCCGGCTCGCCCTGCCGCTGAAAGTGGCGTATTTTTTCAACGCCGCCCAAAAATGTTTCATTGTTGTTTCTCCGTGTTTGTTGTGGAAAGTGAAAAGCCGGGCGGCGAGCCGCCCGATGGCATTATATTACAAAACCCACCCGAAACGCCCGAAAACACGGCATCGGCGGGAATCTGGCGGGGCGTTTTCGGCTTTTGATAACATTGTTAGAAGTTTTGGCAGCATTGTTAAATGTTTTGACAACACTAATCCGGCTCGTTTTTCCCTTTGCACAAGTCAAGCGAATGGAAAGGCGACTCGTGCAAAGGCAAACAAAAGCCGACATAATCGCCGCAAAACAAAAAACAATACTGCCAAAGGCGGCAAAAAAATGTTATAATGTCGCCCATGTCAAAAGACGCCGCCAAAGCCGACTGGGAAATCGCCATTGAAAAAATGGCGAAAACCGTCGCCGAATCCGCTGCCCGGAGCGAGGAAGGATTGGCGGAACTTCACAAAATCATGGGCACGGAAACCACCGAGGAAG
>JBPCWZ010000197.1:0-15359 GCA_051009015.1 Gammaproteobacteria bacterium
GGCATTACCCGCGAAGAGTTGCAATCGGGCAAGCCGATAGTCGGCATCGCCCAAAGCGGCAGCGATTTGTCGCCTTGCAACCGCATACATCTGCAAACTGCCAAACGCGCAAGAGACGGCATTATCGCCGCCGGCGGCGTGCCGATGGAATTCCCCACCCATCCGATACAAGAAACCGGCAGAAGACCAACGGCGGCGCTTGACAGAAACCTCGCATATCTGGGTTTGGTGGAAGTGCTGCACGGCTATCCGCTTGACGGCGTGATACTCACAACCGGCTGCGACAAAACAACACCGGCAAGCATTATGGCGGCGGCGACAGCCGACATCCCCGCCATCGTCCTGTCCGGCGGGCCCATGCTGAACGGATGGCACGAAAACAAGCGCGCAGGGTCGGGCGCGGTTATCTGGAACTCGCGCTTGCGTTATGCGGCGGGGGAGATAACAAGGGAGGAGTTTATGGACACCGCGGCAAACTCCGCCCCTTCGCCCGGACACTGCAATACAATGGGCACGGCGTTGACGATGAACTGCCTCGCCGAAGGTTTGGGAATGTCGCTCCCCGGTTGTGCGGCTATTCCCGCGCCGCATCGCGCAAGGTTGCAAATGGCATACAACACCGGAGGGCGCATTGTGGAAATGATAAAAGAAGATTTGCGCCCGTCCAGAATTCTCACCCGCGCGGCTTTTGACAATGCCATAAGTTTGGCAACCGCCATCGGCGCATCAACAAACGCCCCGATACACATCAACGCCATCGCCCGCCATTTGGGGATAACATTGAATGTAAAAGAATGGAGCAACATAGGATTGGATTTGCCGCTGCTTGTTAATTGCCAGCCCGCCGGGGAGTTTTTGGGGGAAGATTTTTATCGCGCCGGCGGCGTGCCTGCGGTAATGGGCGAGTTATTGCGCGCCGGAAAACTGCACCGCCGCGCCGTCTGCGCAAGCGGGCGGACAATCGCCGCGCAATATGCCAAAGCGGTTATTAAAGACAACGCCGTCATTCGCGCTTTTGACAAACCATTGAAAAAGCGCGCCGGTTTTTTGGCATTGTCGGGAAACTTGTTTGACGATGCGATAATGAAAACCAGCGTAATATCCGATTCATTCCGCCGCGCGCATTTGCAAAAAGCCGGGCAAAAAAACATTCTGCAAGGCGCGGCGGTTGTTTTTGACGGCGCGGAAGATTACCGCGCCCGCATAAATAACCCGAAACTGAATATTAACGAAAGCAGCATTCTTATCATGCGCGGCGCGGGCGTTTTGGCATGGCCCGGCTCGGCGGAAGTTGTCAATATGCAGCCGCCGGACAAGTTGATAAAACGCGGCATTACGGAACTGCCATGCATTGGCGACGGCCGTCAATCCGGCACTTCCGCCGCCCCGGCCATTCTCAACGCATCTCCCGAAGCCGCGGCGGGCGGCGGTTTGGCATTGATAAAAGACGGCGACATCGTGCGCGTGGATTTGAACAAAGGAACGGCAAACATATTAATAAGCGATGACGAGTTATGCCGCCGCCGCAAACAATGGCAGCCGCCGAAACTCCAAAGCCAAACGCCGTGGCAGGAACTCTACCGCGAAAAAACCGGTCAGTTGTCGGGCGGCGGGTGTTTGGAGTTTGCGCTCAAATACCGCGCAGTCGCCCGCAAAACGCCGCGCCACAATCATTAATCGGGAGAATAAAAGGGAGATGGAAAAGATAACATCGCTGACGGCGCAATATTACAAACTTCCGCTGGCGGAAGTTATGACAGACGCCCTGCACGGCGAACACCGTCATTTTGAATTAATCACCGCAACCGTGCGCACCGAAAGCGGAAGCGAAGGGACCGGCTATACCTACACCGGCGGGCGCGGCGGGCGGGCGATATTGGCGGTCTTGCAAAATGACTTGCGGCATTTGTTGCCGGGGATGGATGCCGATGAAGTTGAAAATGTCAATGACGCAATGGACAGGCATTTGCATTATGTCGGGCGCGGCGGCATTGCCGCTTTTGCCGTGTCGGCTGCGGATATCGCCTTGTGGGATGCCCGATGCAAAAGACGCGGCATCGCCCTGCAAAAAGCGGCGGGCGGCAAATCCGACAGATGCCGGGTTTATCGCGGCGGCATAGATTTGGATTATCCGCTGCCGAAGTTGCTCGGCAGTGTTGAGGGATATTTGCGCGATGGTTATAACGGCGTAAAAATAAAAGTCGGCAGCGCGGATATCGGGCGGGACGAAAAGCGCGCCCGCGAAGTGCGCGGATTAATCGGCGATAAAACGGCGTTTATGGTTGATGCAAACTGCGGTTATGAATTGGACGCCGCCATTGATGCGGCAAAGCGTTATGCCGAATGCGGCGTGTTGTGGTTTGAAGAGCCGATAATCCCCGATAACTACGAAGGATATGCCGTCATCGCCGAACAAACCGGCATTCCCCTGGCAACGGGAGAAAACCTGCATATCATTTGGGAGTTTGACCGCGCCCTGAAACATTCCGCGCTTTCGTTCATACAACCGGATGCGTCAAACTGCGGCGGCATTACCGGATGGTTAAGAGTCGCGCAAAAAGCCGCGCGGGCGGGAGTTGCCATCTGCAGTCATGGAATGCAGGAGTTGCATGTCAGTTTGGTATCGGCGTGTAATGACAACAACGGCGGCGGATGGCTGGAAGCACACTCCTTTCCCATAGACCGATACACCAAAAGACCGCTGGTTTTGGAAAACCATCTTGCCGTCGCCCCGCAAAAGCCGGGCATCGGCGTGGAGTTTGACTGGCAAAAACTTCAAACCGCAAACGAAGCATAAAACACAAAACAGGGAGAAGAAACAATGACAACCGAATCGCCGCTAAACTTCGCGACAAACCCCGCCGCCGCCGTCCAAAGCGGCGCGGTCAAACTTCACGATGACGACAATGTCGCCATTGTCATAAACGGCATTGCCCGCGGCGAAGCCGTTGCCGATTTTGGCATTACGGCAAAAAACGCCATCCCGCGCGGACACAAAGCGGCTATTATGCCGATAAACAAAGGCGCGCGCATTGTCAAATACGGGCAGACCATCGGCATCGCAAGTTGCGATATCCGCCCGGGCGAACATCTGCACTTGCACAATGTCGCGATGGCGGATATCGGGCGCGATTATGCCTTCGGCAAAGACGCCAAAAAAGAACACCCCCCGCAGCGGCGCGATATTTTCAGGGGATACAAACGCCCCGGCGAAAAAACCGGCACGCGAAACTATATCGGCATTGCATCATCGGTCAACTGCTCGGCGACCGCCGCCCGATTGATAGCGCAGGAAGCGCAAAATCGCGGGATGCTAAAACCCTACCCGCAAATTGACGGCATCGTGCCGGTTGTGCATGGCGCCGGTTGCGGCGTCGGCACAAATGACGAAGCGTTTTACAAACTGCAGCGGGCGATATGGGGGCATGTCGCGCATCCGAACTTTGCCGCCGTGCTGATGATAGGTTTGGGCTGCGAGGCAAATCAAATCCCGATGATGCTGGAAAAATACGGCACGCCGCAAAACTTCCATCATCTGATAATGCAGCAGCAAGGCGGCACGGCAAAAACCATTGAACAAGGTTTGCAATGGCTGGCGAAAATGCTGCCGCAAGCGGCGCAATGCAAACGCGAAGACATTCCGGCGTCCGAACTGAAAGTCGCACTGCAATGCGGCGGGTCGGACGGCTTTTCGGGCATTACGGCAAATCCGGCATTGGGCTTTGCGGCGGACAGGATAGTGGAAAACGGCGGCTGCGCGGTGCTTGCCGAAACGCCGGAGATATACGGCGCGGAGCATCTTCTCGCCGGCAGGGCGGCGTCAAAAGAAGTCGGCGAGAAGTTGATAGCGCTCATCCGCTGGTGGGAGGAATATGCCGCCAAACACGGCGGCGCGATGAACAACAACCCGACTCCCGGCAACAAAGCGGGCGGCTTGACGACAATATTGGAAAAATCACTCGGCGCGGCGGCAAAAGGGGGGACGACAAATCTGGCGGGCGTTTATGCCTACGGCGAGATGATAAAAACGCGCGGCTTGATATTTATGGACAGCCCGGGTTATGACCCGGTATCGGTCAGCGGGCAAGTGGCGGCGGGGTGCAATGTTGTGTGCTTTACGACAGGGCGCGGCTCGTGCTACGGCAACAAACCTTCGCCGACAATAAAGATAGCATCCAACACGCCGATGTTTGACAAAATGCGCGGCGATATGGATGTCAATTGCGGGACAATCGCCGAAGGCACGGAAACGGCGTCAAAAGCGGGCATGCGCATATTTGACGAAATCCTGCAAGTAGCATCCGGCAAAAAAACCCTGTCAGAAAAACTCGGCGTAGGCGACCTGGAATTCGCCCCCTGGCAAACTTACGCGCAGATGTAATAAGGGCGGGAGCAAAATCGGGCATTTTGTAGTATCATTTGCAAGTTTTTACAACAAACGGGGGACGCAAATGAGCGAAGAACTGGACAAGAGCATAACGGATGCCATCGGGGCATCTTTGGCGAAGGGCGCGGGCGATTTTTTTCGCCGGTTTCTTCAAGAAAAGCAGTGTGTAGGGGATGTTTTCTCCATCACTTACGACACGGCGCGGGTGCAAATCCACGATTATGAACGGCAACAGGTCGGGGGCATCCCCGCGCTGAGTTTTCTGCTCGCCAGCAGGATACTCCCGGTGGGTGATGCGACAGTTGACCCCGCAAAAGAGGACTCGTCCGCCATTCTGCTCAGGGTGATGGACGCTGCGGAATTGCCGGACAGCAAGATGGCGGAAGGTGTGCGCGCTGAAACAGCGCGCAGGGTTAGCGGCGAAATCGACAAGCATTGGGACGATAACAGCGCGATGGATACCGAAACCAAAAATCGTTTGGGATATGCCGGTGTTCATTGCCGGATATTGGGGACTTTTTTCTTGGAAGAAGACGATGACGAGCCGGGTAAAGTTGTGCCTTGTTTCGGCAGCGACATATCCAACTATTACCCTAACCGCGGGCTGAAAGTGTATAAGCCGACCGGCGATGCGCTTGAGCAAATAGTGAATTATGTGCGCCCGGCCGACTTGAAGGATTTAAAGGAAAAAGCGTCCCCCGCCAAAGTGCCTCTCGGCTTTGTCCGATATGCCTCCACTCACCGCAAAGGGCAGATGGTGGATAATGTGCCGGTGAACATTTACCCCGCTGACCTGCTGACGCAGAAAACCGCGGTTTTCGGCATGACGCGCATGGGAAAATCCAACACAATGAAAATCATCGCCCAGTCGGTGTACAACCTGCGCCGGAACGATGGCGGACATCGCATTGGTCAAATTATCTTTGATACCAACGGCGAATACGCCAATGAAAATGTGCAAGACGCGGGGGCGCTCAAAAACCTCTGGAAAGTCGCTGGCTTGGATTGGGAAAAAGAAGTGGCGACATACGGCATCGCTGAACACGACAAAGACCCGACCCGGCGGCTGATGCGGGTTAATTTTTACCGCAAAGATGACCTGCAGATTGGCAAAGAAATCATTGACGGCATTATCGCCGATGATAGCACAAGATACCTTGCCAATTTTCGCGGCGTGCGCTTTGAACCGCCAGCAACAGGCGACCGTTCCGCCGAATGCCGTTATAACAGGCGCTTGTTGTGTTACCGTGCACTTCTGCACAAAGCGGGATTTAAACACCCCGATGACATGCGCCCTGACACGAGCGAATTGTTTAACAAAGAATTGTTAAATGCGATGCGGCAAAGCCCGGATGAGGACAAGCGGGGCGAATATGGGCGCGCCGCAGACATTCTCTCTAAGCCGTCACCATCGTGGGCGCGCATTGCCGAGGCCGTGGAAATTCTCCGTGATTTTGTTAATGTCAAGAAATCGGGGTATAGCGAATTCAATAGCGATTATACTTCCCGGAAAGACGGGAGCGGCGATTCGTGGGCCGATGACGGGCTGAAGAAAATTCTGGAGATGTTTTTCTACCCCAACGGCTCCCGGATTGTCGGGCGGGCGGATGTATATCATTCCAAGACGGCTAACTCCGATTATGCCGATGATGTATACGCCGATTTGCAAAATGGCAAACTGGTTATCATAGACCAGTCAACCGGCGAGCCGGAACACAACAAAGGGTCCGCCGACCGTGTTATGTGGCGTATTTTTCGCCGCAATCAGGAGAAATTTCGCAAAGGCAAAGTGCCGCCCGACATTATCGTTTATGTGGAAGAGGCGCACAACCAATTGCCCTCCGAGAAGGATGCGGATTTGCGCGATGTTTGGGTGCGCACCGCCAAAGAGGGCGCGAAGTTTCACATCGGCATGGTGTATGCTACGCAGGAAGTCAGCACGATTCAGCGCAACATTCTCAAGAACACGGCAAACTGGTTTATCGGCCATCTCAATAACACCGACGAAACCAAGGAGTTGCGTAAATACTACGATTTTGCCGACTTTGTGCCGTCCATTCTGCGCGCGCAGGACAAGGGGTTTTTGCGGGTTAAGACACTCAGCAACCCTTTCGTTGTGCCGGTGCAGGTTAGGAAGTTTTCCGCCGAGGAGAAATAATCATGCCGTTTGAAAACGAGCGTGCATCGTATTCTCCTTTGCGGCGCATTTTGCAAAGCGAAAAGGTGCGCCGCCTGCAGGAACGATTCCGGCTTGCCAAAAGCGCGGGCGACGAAGGGGAGCCGCCCCAATATGAATCTTCGCCCGGCACAAATAATCGCCAGCCTGATTTTGTCCTCGCCGTGGATGGCGGATACCATACCACGCCGATAGATACCGGCTATCCCGGCGCGGAGGTCGGCTATATTACCGTTGCCGCCGTACTTATTTTGCTGGATAAACTGCGGGAAGTTGCAGCGGACGATATTATTAATCCGGTGGAATACCGCAAAACACAAAAGCGGTCATCCATTGACACGGTACTGCCGGGGCGCGGCGTGATTATTGACGACGAAAGGTCGCCGGAGGCGTCCATGCGCAAAACTTTGTTTGAGGAAATGGCGGGATATCGCGTTTTTGATGACAGCGAAAGCATGCTGGAAACATATCAGGCACTTATGAAAAATGCGCCCAATGACGAAAGAGCCCGTTGCCCGTGCGACAAGGGAGAGCGTTATCACCGCGGGGTGGGAAAGTATGTGTGCGAATCTTGCGACTTCCCGCTGTATTCCACCGATGCGATGCGCCTGCACGAATTGTTCTCTCCGCACGAGCGAGGCGATAAGATGTACGGGCATGTTATGTCCACATTGGAACGATTGTGGCTTGTTCATGTTTTGCGCGCTTTTGAGCGGCGGGGAAAAGAGTGGCTTTCCATCATTGGGCGAATGGCTTTTATTCTGGACGGGCCTCTTGCGGTTTATGGTACGCCCGCATGGTTGAGCGCGCCAATTCGCACAGAGTTGACGAGAATTAACGATGCGCAAAAACGCCTGACCAAAACCGACATGATGATACTCGGCGTGGAAAAATCGGGCGCCTTTGTCCGCCACTTCGAGATGTTGGATGCGCGCGGTGATGACGGCGTCTCGCGGTTTGTTACGGGGATGCACTTGCGCTTGACGGACGACTATATCAGGAAGCATATTGTTCCGTCCTCGGAAGGAAGGCAATATGGCCGCAACACTTACTTCGGGCGCAAGTTGCTTTGCAAAACCGCGCTCGGGCATCGGATTGTTGCCAGTATCGCGTGCTTTACCGAAGAGCAAAGGGATTTGTCATCGGCTTCGCCCGAGCAATTCCCCCGCCTTGCCGATGCACTTGCGCTTTTTGATAAACTATCGTCCAACTTGTATCCCAATTCCATATCACCCCTGATTGTCGCCCATTCCGAGGCGGCAATTCCCCTCAATTTGGGCGGGCAGATACTGGAAGACATAGCGAAAAAAGCGGTTGCCGATGCCTGACAAAACAAAACAGCGCGATGAAATTGGGCGCGCGCAAAGCCGGTGGGCTTGCGTTGGCCCCTATTACGCGATGTTCCCGATGAAATATGTCGGTCAGGTTATTCGCGAGCATACTGCCCCCGGGGATGCGGTATTGGACCCGTTTGCCGGGCGGTTTTCCGTGCCGGCAGTTGCAAGTTATCTTGAGCGAAGAGGATGCGGCGTGGAAATAAGCCCTCTTGGCTGGCTATACGGCCGGGTCAAACTTGCCCCCGCGCAGCGGTGCGGCGATGTTTTGCGGCGGCTGGATGACATGCACAATGCCGCTTCGGAGTTTAAGCACGAGGCAAAGCAGATGGACGAGTTTTTTAACATGTGCTACTGCGAGGATGTCCTCCGGTTTTTGTATGCTTGTCGGAAGCGGCTGGATTGGCAAAAATCGCAAGTGGATGCGACGCTAATGGCGATAATCATGGTTTCCCTGCATCACGGAATCGGGCGCGGACTTTCCAATCAGATGCGCCAAGCCAAATCAATGTCGCCGCGCTACTCCGTTAATTGGTGGAAAGCCAAAGGAATGACGACGCCGCCCAAAGTGGATGCGGTTGGTTTTCTGCGCGGGCGCATACGCCGCCGTTATCAATATGGCGCGCCTTGCGACAAAAACAGCAAAGCGATGCGCGGCGACAGTTGCAAGATATTAAAGTCCGCAAGGATGAAAAATTGGCATAACGACAACGGGAGCGTTAAACTGCTTTTTACATCCCCCCCTTATTGGTCTCTTGTTAATTATTTCAAGGACCAATGGCTTCGGCTTTGGATGCTGGGCGGCGAACCGTCTCCGGCGATGCGCCAGCATGCGTATGAAAAGGGGTTTTATTCCAAAGAGGAATACCACCGATTGATTGAAACCGTTTTTGCGCGGTGCGCCCCGATGATGCGCCCGGACGGCGTTATTGTTGTCCGCATGCACGCGAGCCCGTTCACGCGCCAAACGATTTTGGATGCGCTGGGAAAATGTTTTCCCAACCACAGGAAAATGAAAAAACCCGCCATTACCAAATGTCAAACCCAAACCGTGCTTTACAACAACGGGGCATTGAAGAATGCGGGGGAGCAGGATATTGTGCTTGTCCCCTCGTAGAGTTTGACTTACCAGCAGGTATAGCCGCCGTCGGCTATTATTATGCTGCCGGTTAGCAAACTTGCGGCGTCGGATGACAGGAAATGGACTACGGATGCTATTTCTTCCGGGCTGCCCATTCTTTTCATTGGCGTGTTTTCCAGCCATTGCGAATACATTGCCGAATGCTCTTTGGCAAACTGGTCGTTCAGGGGGGTGTCTATGTATGTCGGGGCGACGGCATTGACCCTTATGCCGCGCATCGCCCATTCCGCCGCCAACGATTTCGTCAGTTGATGCACCGCCGCTTTGGTGGCGTTGTAAAAACTTTGCGGCTGCGGTTTATTGACAATAACGCCGGACATTGACCCGACATTGACAATCGCGCCGCCGCCGCCGTCTTTCAACATCAACCCGCCAAAAGCGCGGCAGCAATAAAACAACCCGTCAACATTGACGGCGAAATGCTTGCGCCAATGCGCATCGCTTGTGTCTTCCGCCGCAACATTACTTTCGGCGATGCCGGCATTGTTAATCAGAATATCCGCCCGCCCGTGCGTTTTGACGATATGCGCCGCCGCATTGTTAACCGCCGCCGAGTCGCAAACATCAAGCCCGATGGCCGATGCCGTCATTCCGCTTTTTTGCATCTCTTCCGCCATTTGTTCGGCGCGCGCCAAAACAACATCGGCAATAACGACCCCCGCCCCCGCTTCGGCAAGCGCCATCGCGCACGATGCGCCGATGCCCTGCCCGCCGCCGGTAATGACGGCGGTTTTGCCGTCCAGTTTCAGTTTGTCCATATATCCTTTTGACATTGCCTTTTCTTCTCCCTTTATTGTTGTTGTTTGCCGCCGATGGTTTTGCCGTCTTTGTCAAAACGATACAAACGGCGCGGCGTCATAACAACCGCATCGCCGACGGCAAAAGAATCGCCGCCGTTTTCGCCGCCCCTTACCCGGGCGGTTATTTTGCCGGTATCATTGCCGTGTACATGCACAAAACTATCCGCGCCCAAATGTTCCACCGCCAAAACTTTGCCGCGCCATCTGCCGTCTTTGTCATTCTCCGCTTTGCCGACGGTGATATCTTCCGGGCGCGCGCCGATGGTTGTCGCATTATCTTTTGTCGCTTGTTCGCCGCCGATGAAGTTCATCGCCGGAGAGCCGATAAAACCGGCGACAAAGCGGTTTGCCGGATGATGATATAGTTCGCGCGGCGCGCCGGTTTGTTCCACTTGCCCTTTGTTCAGCACCGCTATCCTGTCAGCCATCGTCATCGCTTCAACCTGGTCGTGCGTTACATAAATCATTGTCGCTTGCAATTGCCGGTGCAATTCGCCAAGTTCCATCCGCATCTGCACACGCAAAGCGGCGTCCAGATTGGACAAAGGTTCGTCAAACAAAAACGCCTTCGGCTCGCGCACTATCGCCCGCCCGATGGCGACTCTCTGGCGCTGCCCGCCCGAAAGTTGGCGCGGTTTGCGCTGCAGGCATTCGCCGAGGTTGAGAATGCGCGCGGCATTTTGCACTTTGCGGTCAATCATCTCCCTGTCATCCCCCGCCATCTTAAGCGGAAAGGCGATATTGCCATAAACCGTCATATGCGGATATAGCGCGTAAGATTGAAAAACCATCGCCAAGCCGCGCTTTGCCGGGGGGGTGTTTGTCGCGTCAATGCCGTCAATGTGTATCGCGCCGCCGCTTGGCGTTTCCAAACCGGCGACAAGGCGCAGGAGTGTGGATTTGCCGCAGCCGGAAGGTCCGACAAAAACCATAAACTCGCGATCGCCAATGTGCATTGACGCGCCGCGCACCGCTTCGGTCGCGCCGAATGCTTTGCTCACTTTGCGCAGTTCTATCGCCGCCATCTTGCCGGTTATTTTACCGCGCCGAAAGTCAAACCGCGCACAAGTTGCTTTTGGCAAAACCATCCCAAAAGCAAAACCGGCGCAACCGCCATCACTGACGCCGCCGACAACTTCGCCCAAAACAAACCCTCCGGGCTGGAAAACGATGCGATAAACGCCGTCAAAGGCGCGGCATCGGAAGCAGTCAGATGAATGCTCCAAAATGCTTCGTTCCACGACAGAATTACCGACAACAAACAAGTGGATGCAAACGCCCCCGCCGTCATCGGCAGCAGCACAAAAAAGATCTCGGCAAAAAATCCCGCGCCGTCCATTCTCGCCGCTTCCAATATCTCGCCCGGCACTTCCCTGAAGTAGGTGTATAACATCCATGTCATTATCGGCAAATTAATAAGCGCGAAAACGGCGGACAGCCCGATAATGGTATCCAACAAACCGCCGTCGCGGAAGATAAGATAAACCGGCACCAATACCCCGACAGGCGGCAGCATCTTTGTGGAAAGCATCCACAACAAAACAAAAGGCGTGCGTTTGGTCGGATAAAACGCCATTGACCACGCGGCGGGCGCGGCGGCAAGCATCGCAACCGCCGTCGCCAAAAGCGAAATGGCAACGGAATTAAACGCATGCTTGAAATAGTTGGCGCGCGGCGTGAAAGCCGCCGCATAGTTTTCCAAAGTCGGCGCAAACAGGAGCGAAGGTTCGGCAACCGCGGCGAGTTCGGTTTTGATGCTCGCCAGCGCCATCCACAACACCGGAAAAAACATCACAAAAGCCAAAAGCCATGCGCACAGGGGTGTGATGATATTTTTGTTATGCATCCTTCTCCCCTGCCAGATTTTTGCCGACAAGGCGCATCAGAAAGAAAGCCGCAACATTGGCGATAATCACCGCGATGACGCCGCCGCTTGACGCGCCGCCGACATCAAAATCCAATAACGCCTGCTTGTATATTAGAAAAGCCAAATTGGTTGTCGCCAAACCGGGACCGCCGTTTGTTGTTACAAATATCTCGGCAAAAACCGCCAGCAGAAATATCGTCTCTATCAAAACCACCGCCGCTATCGGGCGCGCCAGATGCGGCAGAATAATATGCCAAAAAAACGCCACCCCCGATGCGCCGTCCATTTGCGCCGCGTCTTTTTGTTCTTCGTCAAGCGATTGCATCGCCGTCAGTAATATCAAACCGGCAAAAGCCGACCACTGCCACGATACCAAAATGATAATGGCAAAAAGCGGCGCATCGGCAAACCAATCTATTACCGGCATTCCCGCAAAAGCCAAAGCATGGGCGAATAAACCATTGACCGGATGCATAAGAAGATTCTTCCACACCAGCGCGGCGACGGTCGGCATTATAAAAAACGGCGCGATTACCAAAAGCCGCGCCGCGCCCAAACCCCGAAAGGGCGCGCTAAACAAAACCGCGATGGCAATGCCGACAACAACCGATATCAGCAAAACCGCGCCAACCAAAACGGCGGTATTGACAAGCGACCGCCAAAAGGCGTAATCGGTCAAAAAATACTCGTAATTAATAAGCGTAAAATCAAAATGCCCGACGGCATCGGGGCGCAGCAAGTTGTAGGGGATAAACGAAAAATAAAGCGTAAGCGCCAGCGGCACCGCCATCCACAAAAGCAGCGGCACAATAGCCGGCAACGCCGCTAAGCGAGCGGTTGTAAGTTTAATAGAGTCCAAAGCCCAAAGTAAGGCTGAGACAGAAAACAGCACCGTGCCCGCCGCAATGCAGAGCAACGGGTCCACGAATGAAAACTGAACATCATTCACGGCGAGAGTCCCCACGGCGGAAACAACGAGGGCAATCACGCCGAAGATTATCATCAGGGGGCCAATAATTACCCCTGCCACCAAAGCGAACAACACGCACAGAATGATGAGGATAATTCCCTCGCCGCCCATATTGAGCGCCGCATCCCACCACCCTTGCACCAAATCCCACATCTTTTCCGGGCTTTCTTAAATTAGATGGCGGCGGAATTGGCGATAATGCCGCCACGAACCGCCCGCGCCGTCATAAAAGCGGCAACGATGATGACGATGGCATGGACGGCACTTTTATCCACGCCGCCCTGCCCCTTCCACAATCGCGGAAGTTGGGCTATTTTTTCGGCTTTTTTGGCTTTTCATTGTCGCGCCCGTGGCCCGACTCCTTGCCGTGTTTTTTGCTCGGCTTGCCACCGGGCCCTTTCGGTTTTGATGTCTTCACTTTTCCGCCCCTTCGTCCGAATCCGCCCCCTCGGCGATTTGCGGCGCGTGCGAATGCGCGCCGATGTGCGTCAAAATCGCACCTTCCATCTTGGCGATGGCGGCGGTATTGGCGGCAATTTCGCCGCGAATCGCCCAGCCCATCATAAAGATGGCGACAAGCACGGCGACAAAGCCGAGCCACATTCCGTAAGATTCTCTGCTACTCATACCCGATGATTGTACCATACCAAGCGGCGTTTTGTCAAAAAAAGCGGGGGCGACAACAAAAATCACCGCCCTCGCCCTGTTGCCGTGTTTTGTCAAAAACCGGCTTTTTCACGGGGGATAAACGAAAAACAAAGAAGAACTATTTTAGCGGTATGGCGTTGTCTTTTTTGCCGCGCTGGTATGTCGCCGACAACTTGCGGTAGCGGGCGCTTATTTCCTGCCGCTGCGCCGTCAAGGCGGCGTCGCCGTTTATCAGTTTGTCTATCGCCGTCAGGCGAAAAAAGCGGTTGTTGTTGTTTAGCCCCGCGCAAGGCGCAAATAACTCGCGCAAAATATCGCCATCGTGCCGGATGTCAAAAACCTCCGCCGTATCGGCATAATCAAACAAATAATAAACTTCGCCAAACCCCGCCCACGCCAAAGCGGATGCGCACATCGGACACGGCTCGTGAGTGGACAAAAAAACACAACCGCCCGCCGCCGGATGGCGCGGCATTTGGTAAAAATCCGCTATCGCCGCCATTTCGCCGTGCCACAAAGGACAGCCGCTGCTATGTTCGCGGTTTGTCGCCGCAATAACCAGCGCATCGTTTTGCAAAACCGCGGCGCCGAAAACTTTGTCGCCTTTGGCAACGCCGTCCGCCGTCAGCGGCAAAATGTCATGACGGATAACTTGCAGCAACCGCGCGGCAGTTGTTTGCCGCGCGGTCATTTGTTTGTCGCCAAAAGTTTGCCTTTCGTCATATCCGCTTAACTATAACGCAAAAGCGGCGCTTGTCAAAAAAGAAAAGGCGGGGGCGGCAATAGATATCGCCGCGCCCCGCCTTTTGTTGCCGTGTTGATTAAAACCCGGCTTTTTTCATCTCCCGTTCGGTTATCCGTTGCGCTTTTTCCAGCGCTTCTTCAACCGATTGATTTCCGGCGAGCGCCGCCGAAAACTCCTGCCCGACGGAAGTGCCGATGCCCTGAAAAGGGTCAATGGCGACAAACTGCACACCGACATACGGCTTCGGGCGCAAAGTGCCGGTTATCGGGTCGGCGCTTTCTATCGCTTTCAACACCCGCTTGGCAAAAAACGCCGCCTTTTGATATTCGGGGTTTGCATAAAGCGATTTGCGCGTGCCCGGCGGGGCGGCGCGCCATCCTTCTTTGCTTGCTACCAGTTGCGAGTATTCTTTGGAAGTCGCCCAGGCGATAAACTTCTTGGCGTCTTCCGCTTTTTTCGTCCCGGCGGGAATGGCAAGCGACCATGCCCACAACCAGTTGGAGCCGCGCCGCGTGATGGCATGCGGGGCTTGGGCAAAATCCATCTTATCGGCGACCTGGCTGTCCTTGCCGGTCACAAAACCGGCGGCGACGGTGGCATCAACCCACATTCCGCATTTGCCGGTATTCATCAAAGCCAGCGTTTCGTTGAAGCCGTTGGTGCTGACACCCGGGGGTCCGTAGTTTTGCAGCAACTCAACATAAAACGAAAGCGCATGATGCCATTGGGGCGTGTTAAACTGCGGCTGCCATTTTTCGTCAAACCAGCGCGCGCCGAATGAGTTCGCCAAAGTGGTAATGAACGCCGCATTCTCGCCCCAACTCGCCTTGCCGCGCAGGCAAATGCCATACACTTCGGGCGGATTGTGCAAAGCGCGGGCGAACTCATAAACCTGCCCCCATGTCGGCTCGTCCGGCATCGCCAAACCTTTGGCGTCAAACAAATCGCGCCGGTACATCATCATGGAACTCTCGCCATAGAAAGGCGCGGCGTAAAGTTTGCCATTGCGCGACAAGCCGTTGCGAATGGGCGTCAGCAGGTCGTCAACATCCCACGAAGCGGGCATTCCGTCAAGCGGCAGCAGCCATTGTTTTTCCGCCCACAGCGGCACTTCATAAGTGCCGATGGTAAGAATGTCAAACTGCCCGCCTTTGGCGGCGATATCCTGCGTGACTTTCTGCCGCAGGACGGTTTCTTCCAGCGTAACCCACTCCAACTCAATGCCGGGGTGTTTTTGCAAGAAGTCATCCGTCAGCGTCTGCATGCGGACCATATCGCCGTTATTGACGGT
>JBPCWZ010000198.1:0-7955 GCA_051009015.1 Gammaproteobacteria bacterium
GTTCCGGTTGTTGCGGCTGCTCCGGCTCCGGTTCGGTAGGCGGTGGTTGTTCCGGTTGTTGCGGTTGCTCCGGCGGAGGCGGAGTGTTGGGCGTTGCCACACTCGGACCTCCGCCCCCCCCCCCCCCGCAAGAGGCAAGTAAGACAAAAGCCGCCGCTGCCAGTGTCGGCAGCAAAAAGGCGGAAAGGCGCGGGGGTGGAAAAGGCATTATGCTTTGGTACAACAAACGCCGGATAAGCCGCCGCCCGATGTCGTTTTATTGTATCATTATTTTTACCATAAATATCATTTTTGCATCCGGCGGGCGCGGATATCAGATTATCGGTGTATGGCTATTGTCTGCAAACCTGTCAGGGCGGCTTTTTTGCCGTTTGTTATTGTTGCTTTTATGCCGCGCAGGGTCAGGGCGGTTTGGTAGAGTTTGCCGATGGTTTCTTCGCCGATTATCGCTACTTTGCCGATGCGGCAGTAGTGTGATGCCGCCGCAATGTCCGCGCCGATGCACAAGCCCGACAAACGGGCGCGGGCGCGGGATGGCGGCAAGTTTCGCAATATGCTTTCGGCGCGCACCGAAAACAACTTTGCCGCCAACATTGACGGGCGGCGCATTATCTCGTCCGCCGCTTCGGCAAAAGCGGTTTTGTCAAAACTATCTTTGGTATTTGCGCCTTTATCAAAACCGCCGCCGACACTATGACGCAATGCCGAATGATGCGAAAGCAGGGCGTAGATTTCGCCGGTCATCATTGTGTCAAAACGGCGCACCTTTCCGCCTTTGACCCGCGCCCATTTGGCATGACTGCCCGGCAAACATACCGCGCCGTCAAAATCCGGCTGTGCCGCCAGAAGTCCGGCGATTTGTGTTTCTTCGCCGCGCATGACATTGGGCGGATGCCGCTGTGCCAAACCCGGCAACAAAAACACCCGAATGCGCCCGCCGCGCATCGGCACTTGTGTCAATAAACCATCATCGGCAAGCGGCGCACACGGCACAAAACGATATGGCGTCTGCCGCCAGCCATCCCGCGCGCCCGCCATTCCGCATATCAATGCCAAAACTTTGGCATTATCCGCCGCCTTTGGCAGCCACGGCGCGGCGGCTTTTGTCAATGCGGTTTCATAATCCGCCGGTTTTGTCAGTTTTGCCGCGCCGGTTTCGTTTTGTGTTTCGGCGATGACCTTTCCGCCGCATAACGCCCACAAACGAAAACGCGACAAGCCCCAATCCGCCGCCAGAATTTCGGCTACCGGAGGTTTTGGCATTACCGGATGGCGTATTTTTTCAGCATTTCCGGGCGCGGGGTTATGCCTATGCCCGGTTTTGACGGCGGGCGGGCGCAACCGGTTTTTTTCACTTGCGCCAAAATGTCAAGCGGCTCCTGCGGCAGTTCTTCTATAAACAAGTTTTCCGTTGTGTCAAACTCCAACATCGGCTCGCGGCAAAACATCCCGCCCGGCATCGGCGGCATCGCGGCAAGCAGATGCAAATTAACGGCAATGGCGACCGCCGAACCCCAAACATGATTGACAACCGGAATGCAATGCGCATGCGCCATCGCCACTATTTTGAGATATTCCGACACGCCGCCAACGGCGCAAACCTCCGGCTGGGCAATATCCAAACTGCGCGATTCCAACAACCGCCGCCAGCCCCATCTGGTAAATTCCGCTTCGCCGCCGGCAATATTAACGGCAAGTTTGGCGCGCAACTCGCGGTATCCCTGCCAATCTTCGGGCGCTACCGGCTCTTCAAACCAATGCGCGCCCAAACCAGCCAATGCCCGCCCGACAACCATCGCATCGCCAATATCATAACAATGATTCGCATCCGCCATCAGCAAACAATCATCGCCAATCGCCCGGCGGACGGCGGCGGCAAGTTTGACATCATCCGCCGCGCCGATGCCGAGTTTCATCTTCAACGCCGCAAACCCTTGTGCCTGCAAAGCCGCCGCCTCGCGGGCAAAACGCGCCGCCATCTTTTTGGCACTCTCGCGCCGCAACATCATCCCGTAGCCATAAACCGGTATTTCTTCGCGGCACGGACCGCCTATCAATTGATAAAGCGGCAACCCGGCGATTTTGGCGGCGATATCCCAAAGCGCAATATCCACGCCCGAAAGCGCCTGCATCGGCATTCCCTTTTGCCCGTGGTCGCGCAACAGGTTATACACATGATGCCAGATAAACTCCCGCGCCAGCGGGTCGCAGCCGAGTATCATCGGCGCGATAACGCGCTCCACTATCGTCTTGTTTGCCAAAGCGACATCGCCGGGACCGAAGCACTCGCCCCAGCCGGTAATGCCTTCGTCGGTTTGCACTTCAACCAAATGCGCGCTGCGCTTTTGATAAAACCGCTGGGAATAGCCCAACTCCTCGCGCAAGTCGTGCTGCAAAACATGGCTGACGATTTTGGTTATCTTCGCCATCCGCTATTTCGCCGGAAAAAAGTCGCGCACCCGATATCGCATCATCGGTGAATTCTACCTTAAAGCCCTGAAAGAAACCGGCGAGGGATTATCAAAGGGGGCGGGGATGATAAAAAGGGCGGCAAGGGCAAAACGATGTAACTTGACGGAATAGTACATATCCGCTGTTATTTGTCGTTAGTTTGCCGTCATCGGGCGGCGGCAAAACAAAAAAACGGGCGGAAAATTGGATTTGGCGCGTTTTTTGTCGTATAATTGCCGCCAGCCAAACCGCAACGGCGGGCGGCAAATGAGAGGACGCAATGATGAAACTGCAAACGACAAACCACAAACCGCACAACCGCACTTCGTTTTTTGCCGGCGCAAAGTCGCTGGCGCTGGCGCTTGCCGCCACAGCGATGATTATCACGGCGGGCGGTCAAAACGCAACTGCGGCGGGCGATAATGCCAATGATGCCAATGCCGCCGACTTTTTGGCATCGGATTCTTTGCGCTTTCGCTCCACGGCTGGCGGCGACACTTTTGCCGATATGCGCCGCGATATGCAGTTGCGCTTGTTTTCGCAATGGGGCGATGCATTGTCCCAAAAAGCCGAAGATGCCTTGACCGGCGAGTTTGCCGCCGTCAAAAAAGCCGGCGTCTATTTGCAGACCGAACTCGCCGGGCGCAAAGGGCAGTTCGGCGCGCATGTCATCGGCGCGATTGCCGAGTCGGACCACCATGCTTTTAACTGGCAGTTGCGGGCTTACGGCGGCGAGGACAGCACCAGAGGCGCAAACGCCGGTTTGTTTGTGCGCCGCATCGGCGACATAGGCGGCGGCGTGCTTTTCGGCGGCAATGTTTTTGTTGATTACGAAGACGGCGAGTATGGCAATTTTTCCCGCTACGGCGTCGGCGCGGAGATACAAAACCGGTTTTTTGCCGTTGCCGCCAACTACTACATGCCGGCATCGGACGGCAGAGCACACCGCATCCGTCAGATGGAAAGCCGCAATCGGGTGGAAGTCCGCGATTATACGGCGTTTTCGCGCAAGGGATACGATGTCAACTTGCGCATGCGTATTCCAAAAGTCGGCTTTGCCAAAGTGCGGGCGGATTACTACCGCTTTGACGAAAAGAACGGCGCAAAAGAAGACAGCGGTTTTCGCTACGGAATGGAAGTGCATCCGCTTGCCGGCTTGCGCCTTGGCATTTTTTACGACGAGGGCGGGCAGGAAGTCGGCGGCGATATCGGTTATGTCTACACCATAGGCGAAACGCCGGTGCGCTACAACAGCGACAACAACTTCTTCTCCCCCGATTTGTTTGCCCCGGTGCTGCGCGAATATTCCCAGCGCGTCATCACAACGACAATAACCACATCCGCGGCGGGGGGATAATACCGCCGCCGCAAACAACGGCGCGGCAATGATAAAAGTTATGCGGCGGGGTTATGCTTCTACGGGCGATTCTTCTTCGGTTATTTTTGCCAGGTCGGTTTTCAGGTCGGTCATTTCTTTGCCGCCCGCCATTTTGGAATACAACTCCTCCGGGCTTATCTTGTCTTTTTGATAAAAGCCCAGAGTCCTGCCGCGGTTTAACACCGAAAAACTGTCGCCGACCAATGTCGCATGTTGCACATTGTGCGTGATGAAAATAATGCCCACGCCGCGCTTTTTGACTCGCAGTATCATCTTCAACACATTCGCCGATTGTTTCACGCCCAGCGCCGCCGTCGGCTCGTCCAGTATCAATATCTTCGCGCCAAAATACACCGCCCGCGCGATAGCCAGACACTGCCGCTGACCGCCCGACAAAGTGCCGACCGCCTGATTCGGATCCGCGATGCGAATGCCGAACTTGTCCAACTCTTCCAGCGCAACCTTCGCCGCCAGAGCGTTGTCAAAAACCGGCACGCCCAAAATGCGCTTTACCGGCTCCCTGCCCATAAAAAAGTTGCGCGTAATGCTCATCAACGGCACCAATGCCAAATCCTGATACACCGTCGCGATACCGCAATCCATCGCCTCGCGCGGCGAGTCAAAAACCACCGGCTTGCCGTCAATCAATATCTCGCCCGCCGAAGGTTTATGCACGCCCGAAAGCGTTTTTATCAATGTGGATTTTCCCGCGCCGTTGTCGCCCAAAAGGCAGCACGCCGCGCCGCCGCCATCCACCCGAAACGACACATCCCGCAAGGCGACAACGGTGCCGAAATATTTGCACACGCCGCGAAACTCTATCAGCGGCGGAGTCATCCGGAAGTTGTCGCCCGGTTGCGAATGTAGTTGTTAAACACAACCGCGACAATAAGCATTACGCCGAGAAAAACCTTAAACCAGTCGGTATTGACATCCGTGTAATATATCCCCTGAAACACCGTGCCGAATATCAAAGCACCGACCGCCGCGCCAATCGCCGAGCCATAACCGCCGGTCAATAAACACCCGCCGATGACGGCGGCGATAATCGCCTCAAACTCCTTCAACACCCCCCTTTGCGTATCGGCGCTTCCGGCATCCAGCACTTGAATCGCCGCAAACAAAGTCGCCGCGCATGCGGTGCAAACAAACAATATCGTCTTCACCCGCTCCACCGGCACGCCGACATTGCGCGCGGCAAGTTTGTCGCCCCCGGCGGCGAATATCCAGTTGCCGAACTTCGTGCGCAGCAAAACAAAAGTCGCCAGCACCGCCAAACCAACCCACCAGATAACAACCATCGGCAAGCCGTTCCACGCCGGAACTTCCGCGCCGTTGATGGTTTCGGTAAACCAATCCTCTCCGATGCGCCCCGAAAGCAGCCATGCGACAGGGTCGTTTATCTCGCAGTTTTGCAAGCCGTCCGCGCCGGTTGTGCAGGTTTCGTAATGCTCGCGCAAGTTTGGTATTTGCGTGCGGTTTGTCATCAGTCGCGTTATCGCTATCGTCAAACCGCGCAAAATAAACAACATCGCCAGCGTAATGATAAAAGAAGGCAAACCCGTCTTATTAACCAAAGCCGCATTAATAACCCCCACGCCGCACGCCACGGCAAAGGCAAACATTACCGACAGCCACAAGGGCCAGCCCCATTCCGCCATCGGTATGGCGATGCAAATGCCGGCAAAGCCGATCATGGAACCGACCGACAAATCAAACTCGCCGCCTATCATCAACAACGCCGCGGCGACGGCGATAATCCCCAAAAACGCCGAATATTCCAAAAAGTTCGCCGCCCCCAGCGGGCTGAACATGCCCGAATCACCGGCGACAATGCCGAAGAAAACAAAAACAATCAGCGCCCCGCCGACCGCGCCCATCTCCGGACGGCGCATCATCCGCTGCCACAGCGGAATAACCCGCTCGGTCATCTATCCCCCGGCATAACAAAACCCCCCCCCGCCGCCGCAAACAGCACAAGCGGCGGAGGCAAACAACAACCGCCCGCGATTAACGAAACCCCTTTGAGGAGAGGTCTATAACTCTGGCGGCGTTATCCGGCGTTACAAAACCGGGACCGGTGCCGACGACGCCCGCGGGAATAACGGCATATTTGTGATGCTGCACAAGCATCACAACCGGCAGATAACCCTGCAAAAACGGCTGCTGGTCAATCAAAAACAACATCTTGCCGTCGCGGGTCGCTTTCAGCGTTTCGGATGCCAGATCAAAAGACGCGAGTTTGACTTTGCCGAGCATGTTGCCTTCTTCCAAAACGCGCAAAGACGGAATGGCGGAAAGCGGGCCCAGCGTCAAAACGCCGTCAATGCCCGGGTTGGCTTTCAGTTTGCCCGAAACCGCAGTGCGCACCTGCACCGGGTCGTTGCCGCCGGTATCCACAACTTCCACTTCGCCTTCCAAGCCATCGGCAAACCCTTCGCAGCGCAAATCCAAAGCGACATTGCCGACTTCGTGATTGACGCACAAAGCGCGGGTGACGCCGGCAGCCTTCATCTTGCGCCCGCCGCCGAGTCCGGCTTCATATTCGGTCTGCCCGACATGCGCGGCGATGCCGTATTTGTGATATTCATCGCTGCCCGAGTTCATTGAGATAACCGGAATGCCCCGCCGCACGGCGTTTTGCACCGCTTTGCCCAATGCCGAAGAATCCGGAAACGACACGACAATGCCATCCGGCTTTGCGGCAACGGCATTATCTATCAACTTCGCCATTTCGGGCATGTCAAAAGTAGCGGGCGCCCGATACTGCACATCCGCGCCGGTATCGGCGGCGGCGGCATCAACGCCCGCCTTGACAATGGACCAAAACGGGTCATTCTGCTGCCCGTGGCTGACGACAATAATCTTCGTCTGCGCCGCCGCCAAAGGCGAAGCCGCCAAAACAAGCGCCAGCAACGCCGTCTTCGCAAAAGCCGCCCGAGCAGCAAAAACCGCTTTCGCGGCGGATAGTATCTTTTTCATAGTTCTGTCTCCTTTGTAAGAATGTAGAAAAACACAAACTTACCACAACAACCCGCCCAATGTCAAGTGCAGGGCAAATCCGCCCCGCGCAAACCGGCACCCGCCCGTTTTTATGATTTATCCCCAGGCGGTTGTTTGACTATGGCGAAATGGATGCGGCGCATCATCGCAAAGGGCGATGTGGCAAAAACCAACATGGCAGAAACAACAAACATAAATAATAAATCCAACCACATGTAAAAGTTGCCGCGATGATACTTGACATGCTTGTCCAGGAACTCGACCGAGTTATCGCCGATTTTTGTGCCGGCAACAAGTTCCACTTTAGTGCAAAAGAACCATGTCAGCGCGAGAGCACCCGCTATGCCGAGGAACAAACGAAGCCATATTTTTATGTGCGTCCAGCGTGTGCAGGAAACAAACACGGACGAGGGGTGTGTCGCAAAAAAGGACCCCGCAAGCATGCAAACAAACACCGGTATCATCAAAACCCGGGCTATCGCAATGCCGTGCAGTGCATCATCAGCGCGCTCCGGATAGCCGCCCGCGACTAACCGCTCGGTTACCAAGCCAGCGCGCGGCGTTAACCCACCGACATACTCCGCCAACGGCATGCACAAATCCAGCCATGTCCGGTAAAAATGCGGAAATAATCCCTCGGCAATGCTAAAAGCCAGCATGTAAAACAAGGCAAAGGTAAAGCACAAAAGCCATCTACGGTGTTTTATGCGCGAAGCAAAACCGAAATTCACGGGGCGCATGGCGTTCCGGAAGTATTCCATGCAACCACTCACAAACATCGGCGCATCGGCACTGCTCGAAAACACCGGCGCATCCCCCGCCCGCGCCGCACCGCCTGCATTTTGCGGATTTGCCGTTTTGTCGGCATTGTCGCCAAAGTTATCAGCAGTCATCGGATGCCATTAAACCACAAACAATTGAAAATGCCAAGTTTTTTTGATTTACCAAATAGCGGAATCAAGAAGATACGCGAAATAAAACAAAGCAACATTGCCGGCGGTTTGCACTATCAACGAAATAATGCAAAGAAGAGCAACCAAAACAATGTGGTCCGCGCCACCTTCAACCATGCCGCGCCGCAGCGCATCTTTCTCTGTTACCACAAACCACGCCCGCGCATAAG
>JBPCWZ010000199.1:0-3651 GCA_051009015.1 Gammaproteobacteria bacterium
TTTTTTTCACCCCCGCTGCCCGAACGCCGCCGCCAACTGCCAAATGCCGCCGCCGCCGAAACTGCAGCAAATAACCCCAACCCGAAAAGCCGCCTGCCACGCCATCACCGAAGGCAGGATATAACAACCCCCCGCGCAAATAGCCAAATGGCAAAAAACCGGATTCCCGCGAAAGCGGGAATCTCCCTTTTGATTATCCGAATACTTTTTTCAGGGTGCGGGTTAGTTTTGTGATTAGTTCGTCGGTGTTTGACGGGGTGAAGATGAAGGGCGGGGCTATCAGGATGTGGTCGCCGTTTTTGCCGTCGGCGCAACCTCCCAGGGCATAGACCATCAACCCTTCGGCAAATGCCGCACGCTGCACCGCCAGATGGATTTTGTCGCCCGCATTAAAAGGCGTTTTGGCGCGGCGGGTGAATTCCATTCCGATAAACAAACCGCGCCCGCGAATGTCGGCTATGTGCGGATGATGACCGAATGCTTCTTGCAGTTGCGTCAGTAAATTGCTGCTTTGGACTTTTGGCAGGAGTTTGATTATCTCGCCCAATGCCGCAACGCCCGCCGCGCAGGATGTCGGATGTCCGCTGTAGGTATGCCCGTGGCGAAAAACACCGCCGCCTTCGCTTATCGCGTCATATATCGCGCCGGTGCACAAAGCCGCGCCTATCGGCATTACCCCCGCGCCCAAACCTTTCGCCAGACAAATAATATCCGGCTCCACGCCTTCCTGCTCGCAGGCAAACAAAGTTCCGGTGCGCCCCATCCCGCACATGACTTCGTCCAATATCATCAAAATGCCGTACCTGTCGCAAATGTCGCGCACGCGGCGAAAATAGCCCGGCGACGGGCAAACCGCACCCAAAGTCGCGCCGACAACCGTCTCGGCGACAAAAGCCGCGACATTCTCCGCGCCAAGCAGCACTATCTTTTCTTCCAATTCACCGGCGGCGCGTTTGGCATATTCGCCTTCGCTTTCGCCTTTTTTGCCTTCGCGCCAATAGTGGCACGGGGAGATAAAATGCATGCGCTTGCAAAGCAGCGGGCGGTAGATCTTGCGCCTTGCCGCATTGCCGCCGATGGACAATGCGCCGAGTGTATTGCCATGATAACTTTGGCGGCGGGCGATGAAGTTGGCGCGCCGCATCTCGCCCTTTTCGACAAAATACTGCCGCGCGAGTTTTATCGCCGCTTCCATCGCTTCCGAGCCGCCGCTGACAAAATACGCCCTCGCAAAACCGCGCGGGGCAAGTTTGATGATATCGCCCGCAAGTTGTTCGGCGGCGATGGAAGTGAAAAACGCGCTGTGGGCAAAAGCCATCTCTTCCAGTTGCCGCTGTGCCGCTTGTATAACCGCCCGGTTGGAATGTCCCAAACACGAAACCGCCGCGCCGCCGCAGGCATCCAGATATTGCCTGCCGCCGCCGTCAATAATATAAACGCCGTCGCCGCGCACCGCTTGCGGATAAACCGCCCGGCAGTCGCGCGGGAATATGTTGGATGCGGGCATTGCTATCCGTCATTATACAAATTAAAAGCCCTGTAAGGGCGAAATGTTATAGCACGGGGCAGCGCCCCGTGAGTCGGTGTTATTATGGATATAGCCCTGTAAGGGCGACACCATCCTTTTGCAGGGCAAAGCCCGGCAAAAATCATTAATATCAATTCATTAATCCGCCCGCCGCATGATAATCATTGCCGCCGTTGTTTTGTGCCGCCCTTACAGGGCTTGATTAATGGGTAATGCCGATTCACAGGGCGTTGCCCTGTGCTATAACATTTCGCCCTTACAGGGCTTTAAGAATGCGCCGCTTTGCGGCGATAGTTTAGGAGATTCCCGCTTTCGCGGGAATGACGGAAGGGGCGGGAATGACGGTAATGCGCCCGTATTTGATGATGAATTATCGGGGGATTTGCCGATGCTATTTTTGGCATTTTTGGCGGCGGCGGCATTAATGGCGTTTTGCCACTGCCGCCCCCCTCGTCATTGCCGCGAAAGCGGGAATCTCCCATATCGCCCATTGCCGTGTTTGCCGTCAGGGTTATAAACATTGTGGAAAATGTCGTAATGCGGGTTGTTGTGCTTATTGCCGCCGCCGTCATTGTTGTGGTTGTACTAACCGGCGCCATCGTCATCGTCGTTTCGGTTATCGCCCCCGCCGCCGTTATCGTAGTTGTGCCTGTTGTTAGCGTTGTAGTCATAAAGAGTGTGCTTTGCACTTCCTCTGTCCCTTCCACGACGGTTACCGCATAAAAACGAGTAGGAGGGCTGTTTTGCGGAAATGTGCGAGTGCCCCCCAACGGAAAAACCTGCGGATTGACAGTCCATATTATCCTTGCATCAGGGAATCCCGCTCGGTGTGTAGCAACTCTCAGCGTATGCGGACGAGGTGTGCCGATGGGTGGCAAAGTTACCAAAAGGCGTGAACGCCCAAAAGTAGTTATAATAACCACATTAAGATGTACCGTAAGTTCAACACTCGCAACATGCGATGTCATAATCATATCGGCGAAATTTGTCATCGTTGTAGTCACTGCCGCCGCCGTCACTCTTGTCCTTGTCGTCACTGCCGCCGCCGTCTGTATTGTTGTCGTTGTCGTCATTGCCGGAATTGTTATCGCAGTCGTCATTATGCCCACAATGCTTATCTGCAAACTAATACCGACCGCCGCAACCGTCGCGATTCTTTGGGAATATTCCCGCGATACCGCCGCAAACATATCGGGGGCAAACACGGCATTAGATTCCCGCTTTTGCTCTTCGCCGATGGAATAAGCGATATCGCCGCCAAACTTTTCGCCCTCGCTGTCATAATACAAGCCAAAACGCAAGGCGGAATTCGGATGCACTTCCACGCCATAACGAAAACCGCTTTCCGCTTTTGTGTCGCCTTTGCCGTCAAAATGGTAATAATCCACCGCCGCTTTTAATGCCCGATAGCGCGGGGCGGATATCCGCAGTTGTGCGTCATAACCCTCGCGGCTAAAAGCGGCAACCGTCACATTCATCTTTCGGTTATCCGTTTGCGGAATGTAATAGTTTGCGGCAAGGGCAAAGATGGAATGTTGCAATTCGCCGCCGATGGAATAGCGGAAAAAGTTGCCGTAGTCGTGCTTTTCGTAATCGGCGAAGGCATTTGCGCCAAAGAGCATTTTGCCGCTTGTTTGCCGGTAGAAAACACCGGCATTTGTGCCGCTGTTAATATCTTTGCCGCCATAAGCGCGAAGTTGCCAGCCAAAAGCGCGGGTATCCGTTTCGGCAAAAGCACCGATGAGATTAATGCCGACATTGCCATTTCTGCCGCCAATCGTGCTTTGGAAGTCAATGTTAACTTTGCGCACGGCGGCGAAGTTGTCGCTTATCGCCTTTTCCGCCTGTGTCGCCAATGTGTTGTCAATCGCCGCCAAAAGCCGCGCCTGTTGTTGTTTGCGGAAGTCGGCAAAACTGCCGCCGCTTTCCGCCGTGTGGGAAATGGAAGTTTGCGGAAGTTGTTGCGCCGATGCCCTGTCGGCAAAAGTCAAAGTGTAAAAGCCGCCAATTAAGGCAATGACGGCAAAAGCCGTTTTGCCAAGGGCCTCAGCCGTGCGCCGTGCGCCGTGCGCCGTGCGCCGTGCGATGGTAAACGACAAAATTAAGCATGCCGGGAATTATAA
>JBPCWZ010000200.1:0-8254 GCA_051009015.1 Gammaproteobacteria bacterium
TGCCGCCGCAAAAGACGGCAGGCAACTGCGCGCCGAGCGCGTCAGCGGCAAAGTGCGGCGCAGTTTTGTTTTGCCGGTTGATGCCGCGCCGGACAAAATCGCCGCGCAGATGACAAACGGCATTTTCGGGCAAATCTTCCCCGGCAAAACGGCAATGCAAAAAGCGGCGGCGTTTGCCGGAAGTTATCGCTACTTGCGATTTGCCAACATCGCGCGTTTCTTCCACCGGCACGACAATATCCGCGCCAATCGGCAAAGGCGCGCCGGTCATTATCTTTATGCATTCGCCGCCCGAAACTTCGCGGGCGCACGGGCGTCCGGCAAAAGATTCGCCGACAATATTCAGCATTACTTCCGCATCGCCGATATTGCCAATGTCGCCAATGTCGTCAAAGCGGCAGGCAAAGCCGTCCATCGCCGAGTTGTCAAAAGCCGGCACATTAAACGGCGCGATAATATCCGCCGCCAAAACCCGCCCGGGAAGCCGCCGCAGGGCGACATCTTCGCGCTGTGTTATTGGCAAAACGCCGTCCAATATCCGCCGCCTTGCATCCGCCACCGAAAGCCACTTTTGCATAAAGGGATATTATGCCAAAAAAACCCCCTTGAAAAACACCGCCGCCGCCCGCTTTTGATATTTGGCGAAAAAAAGCCCGTCATTCCCGCCCCCTTCGTCATTCCCGCCTCTTTCGTCATTCCCGCGAAAGCGGGAATCTCCCAAATCATCGCCGCGCAAGCGGCGCGGTATAAAAGCCCTGAAAGGGCGGCATGGTCATAGCACGGGGCAACGCCCCGTGAATCGGCATATTAAACAAATAAGCCCTGTAAGGGCGACCGAAAACAATGGCGGCGAATTGGTCATAACGGGCGGGGTTTTGGGTTTGTGGTTTTTGCCGGGCTTTGCCCTGCAAAAGAATGGGACGCCCCTTCAGGGCTTGATTAATTGAAATGCCGTCACGGGGCGTTGCCCCGTGCTATGAACAGGACGCCCTTTCAGGGCTATGACAAAAAGGAGATTCCCGCTTTCGCGGGAATGACGGAAAGGGCGGGAATGACGGATAAAAAGGGAATGATGGAAAGGGCGGGAATGACGGTTAAAAAGGGAATGACGGAATGAAAAAGCGGGGGCGGCGGCGAGTTGAGAATCGCCGCCCGCTTTTGATATTTGGCGAAAAAAAGCCCGTCATTCCCGCGAAGGCGGGAATCTATCGGGCGAAATATCGGGCGGGGTGTTTATGCGTTAGTTTCGCCGCCCGCAGTTGTGATTTTTCAATGTTAATTACTTGTCGCTATTAATTGTGATAAACGCAATTGCATTCGGAAACCGTAAGAACTAAACAGAAACTCATCCGTTGCATAATCGGATGGTGTACCAAGCGATGTTGCATGCTGAATGCCATTTGCGCCATTATCAAATAAGGATTGGATTATCGCTAACTGATTTTCATCTCCGGACTGTTCCCGGCGATATAAAAAGACCGACAAATGCCACGGCGTCCGGTCGCTTGCATCCGCAATCGTGTCGTCAATTTCCGCGTCAAGTAAAAGCGAAATTGCCGTTGTGTTTTGCACGCTGACGGCATAATGCAGTGCCGTGCCGTTATTGTTTGTCGCATTTATATTAACTCCCCCCAAAAGCACCGATAATTGCATGCTTGTGGAAACCGCCCCCATATACGATATGAAGTCAATTCCCGCACCAGCCAAAACCGAAATTGCCGTTGTGTTTTGCGCTGTGACGGCGTAATGCAGTGCCGTGCCATTGCTTCCCGTCATATTGATATTTGCCCCCCCCCCCGCCGTCGCAACAAGCGCCGATAATTGCATACTCGCGGTAGCGGATGCCAGAGAATATATCAGGAGATAATCATTATTAACTTCTTCGTTCAAATCCGCGCCCGAAGCGATAAACATTGACAGCGTGAGCAAATTCATCCCGGCAAGCACCGAAGCGCGAGCATTGGCATTATTGGCGTTTTCCAGCCCGAAGGCGTCGCAGCCATTGGTAATATCGCAGGACGACAAAGCAAACAAAGTGACCGTTAATCTGCTCGGGGCATAACCGGGCTTTGGCACAAAGTTATCGTTGGTCAATGTGCCGGTCATGCCAAAGACGGTAACCGTCAAAGACCCCGCCGTTTCGCCGACGAAAAGCAAAGTGGTATTCGCGCCAATGCTAACCGCATTCTGCTGCTGTGTCGAATACATCAAGGTCGCTTCTTGCGCCGCCGCATTACCGGCAAAAAAGCCCGCGCCCGTCAAAGCAAGCACCATCAATATCGCCTTTTTTATCGCCGTTTCCCCTGTTGTTGTTTTGTGCCTTTGCCGCACGGCAATATTATACAACAAACCGCCGCCGATTCCCGCTTTTGCGGAAATGACGAAAAACCCCCGTCATTCCCGCGAAAGCGGGAACCGCAAGGGCGCCCCTTCGGGGCTTTAATTATGAGCGCGCTTTGCGCACTCAGGGTTTGCCATTTGCGGCGGCAAAGCCGCCGTTTGCGCTTTCGCGCAAATGGACAAATGGCAAGGGTTTGGATTCCCGCTTTCGCGGGAATGACAAAGGGGGCGGGAATGACGAAGGGGGCGGGAATGACGAAAGAGGCGGGAATGACGAAAGGAGGCGGGGATGACGAGGGGCGGGGCGGGGATGGTGAAAGGATATTAAAAGTTGTCTTTCCAACTTCGCAGTGTTGCGAAAACTTCAATGTCGTCGGCGGGCGGGCGGCGAAGGTGTTTTTTGGCGGCTTGTAAAACTTCGCCGCTATGCACGCGCAAAAAAGGATTGGTTGCTTTTTCTTCGCCGATGGTTGATGGTACGGTCGGTTTTTTCGCCGCCCGCAACTTTTGCACTTTGTTGATGCGTTCGGTCAGGGCGGCATTGTTTGGTTCAACGGCGCGGGCGAATCTTAAATTGCTTTCGGTGTATTCATGCCCGAAATAGATTTTGGTATCATCCGGCAAACCGGCAAGCAATTGCAAAGAGCGATGCATTTGCGCCGCCGTGCCGCCCGAAAGCCGCCCGCAACCGCCGCCGAATAACGCATCGCCGCAAAACAAAACGCCCTCGCCGTAAAAGGCGATGTGTTCCGCCGTATGTCCCGGCACTGCCAAAACCCGAAACGACATTCCGCAAACTTCCACACTATCGCCGCCGCCGACAATCTTCGCATTTGTCATTCCCGCCGGTGCATAAACCGGCGCATCGGCAAAAACCCGCCGCACTTCGCCCAAGCCGCCGATGTGGTCGTAATGCAAATGCGTTATCAACACCGCCGCAACTTGCAGCCGGTGTTTTGTCAAAAAAGCCAAAACCGGCGCGGCTTCGCCCGGGTCGACAACAACCGCGCTTCCGGCAAAGTTGCCGCCGCCGCCCGCCAAATGGATATAATTGTCGGCAAGAGCCGCAATGGAAAAAACGCGCACACACCAATGATACCCAAATGCTGATACAAAAAGACGGCGATGCCCCCGAGCGATGGTTTGCCGCCGGCTTCGGGCGGCTTGTCGCCGCGCAGGAACAACGCCTTTGCGACCGCCTCGCCGCCGATTCATTCGGCTTTTACGGCGTGCAGTTGGGAATGCCGGCGCGCAAGTTAATGCGCCGCTCGCCGGTTTTGCGCATTGCCCGCATCGGCGCCGCCGATAGCGGTTGCGATATCGCCGCCGATTGGAGCGCATTGCCGCTTGCCGATGACAGCGCCGATGTTGTGCTGCTCGCCCATGCTTTGGAAGCCGCCGCCGAACCGCGCGCCGTCTTGCGCGAGGCGGTGCGGGTTTTGCGCCCCGAAGGGCGGCTGGTTATTATCGGTTTCAATCCGTGGAGTTTGCTCGGCTTTTTTGCCAAACCGGCGCGCGCGCCGTGGCGCGAAAACTGGCTTTCGCTGGCGCGCGTCAAAGATTGGCTGGCGCTTTTGCAAATCACGGTTGTGCGCGGGATGTTTGCGGTGTTTTTGCCGCCCCTTGCCGAAAGCAAAACCCGCCGCCGTTTTGCATGGCTGGAACGCGCCGGAAGACGATGGTGGCCCCTGGCTGGCGGTGTTTATTTTATGCTCGGCATCAAACGCCGCACGAAAATGCGCCTGATAACTCCGGCTTTTCGCCGCCCGCCGCAGATGGCGGCGGGGCAGCAAATGCGCCCATGACAAAAACCGCCGCAACTTCCGTCGCCGAGGTTTATACGGATGGCGCATGCATTGGCAATCCCGGTCCCGGCGGATGGGCGGCGGTCATTCTCATCAACGGCAAGCAGCAGGCATTAAGCGGCTTTGAACCGGACACGACAAACAACCGGATGGAACTGACCGCCGTCATCCGCGCGCTGCAGAAACTGCCGGAACAATGCGCTTTGTGCTTGTTTACCGATTCGCAATATGTCCAGCGCGGCATGACCGAGTGGATAGGCAACTGGCGCAAAAACGACTTTCGCAAAGTCAAAAACCCCGATTTGTGGCGGCAACTGGACGCATTGGCAAACGGCAGAAACATAGATTGGCAATGGGTGCGCGGGCATGCCGACTGCCCGGGCAATATTCTCGCCGACCGGCTGGCAAACGACCGCGCCCGCCAAAACACGCCGGAATAAGTTTATGCGCCGCATTTTTCTGGATACCGAAACAACCGGCTTCGGGGCGGACAAACACCGCATTGTATCGGTCGGCGCGGTCGCCTATAACGACCGCGATGCCATCGGCGGCGAGAGCGGCGAGTTTGATTGTTATGTCAATCCATCCCGCGCCATAGACGCGCAGGCGCGGCATATTCATGGTTTGAGCGAGGCGTTTCTTTCAGGCTTTCCGACTTTTGACGGGCGGGCGCAGGATATTGCCGATTTTATCCGCGGCGCGGAAGTGGTAATCCACAACGCCGAGTTTGACGAAAGTTTTCTCAATGCCGAGTTTGGGCGGTTGAAAATGCCGCCGCTTGCCGATGTCGCCGCCAAAGTGGTGTGTTCGCTTATGCTGGCGCGAAAGTTGCATCCGCAACTTCCGGGGCATTCTCTGGATGCATTGTGCGGGCATTTTCGCGTTGATAACTCGGCGCGCGTCAAACACGGCGCGCTGACGGACGCCCGCCTTCTGGCGCAAGTGTATTTGCGCATGACTTTGGAACAGATGACATTTGCCCTGCCCGGTGCCAAAGCCGCGGCGGCGGCGGAAGACGGCGGCGGCAAAGTGCCAATCATACGGGCGACAAAAGCCGAACGCGCCGCACACGAATCGCATTTGGACACAATGCGCGAAAAGACCAAAGGCGTTATTCCGTTATGGCGGCGGAAGTAATGCGGGTGCATTTTGCCGGTGTTGCCGGTGTTTTTATGTCGGCTTTGGCTGCCCTTGCCAAAGAAGCGGGGCATTGTGTCAGCGGCAGCGACAGCGCTTTTTATCCGCCCGGCGGCGACAGCGCGCGGCAACTTGGCATAACGCTTTATGAAAGTTATGAAGCCGCCGCCCGCGACTGCCGCGCCGATTTGTATGTTATCGGCAATGCCCTGTCGCGCGGCAACCCGCTGGCGGAGCGGATTCTCAATGACGGCGAGGAATATGTATCGGGACCGCAATGGCTTTATGAAAATGTCTTGCGGCGGCGCAAAGTTTTGGCAGTCGCCGGAACGCACGGCAAAACAACAACGGCGTCATTATTGATAAAGATTCTGGATGCGGCAAAAATGTCGCCGGGTTTTGTTGTCGGCGGCGCATCTTGCGGTGATGCGGGCGGCGGGGCTTTGGCGCGTTCGGGAAAGGGAGAATGGTTTGTTGTTGAAGCGGACGAATACGACAGCGCGTTTTTTGACAAGCGCCCGAAGTTTTTGCACTACCGCCCGCGCGCGGCGATTATTAATAATGTGGAGTTTGACCACGCCGATATTTATGACGGCATTGATGATATCGTCCGGCAGTTTCATTATCTTTTGCGCGCGGTGCCAAAAAACGGCGCGGTTATCGCCAATGCCGATTCTCCGGCGCTCGGCGATGCTTTGCGGATGGGAGTATATTCCCCGGTGGTTTTTTTCAACACCGGCAAAAAGGGAGATAAGGGCGGCAATGATAATCATTATTGGCATTGGCATTATGACGGCGGGGAGATGATTGTTTTTGGCGAAGGGGAGGAGCAATGCCGCTTGCATCCGCCGCTTGCCGGTGCGGCAAACCGCGACAACATCACCGCGGCTTTGGCGGCGGCGCATTTTGCCGGTGTTGATATCCGTCATGCGCGGGAATATTTGCAAGATTACCGCCCGCCCTTGCGCCGCCTGCAAAAAGTTTATGACGAAGGCGGCATAACAATGCTGGATGATTTCGCCCATCATCCGAGCGCGTATAAGGCGACCATCGCGGCGGCGGGCGAGAGATATGCCGGGCGGCGCATTGTTGCGGTTGTTGAAGCGGCGTCCAATAGTATGAAAGCGGGCGTTTTCGGTGATGCCCTTGCACACGCTTTATCGGCGGCGGATATGGTTTTTATCAGCGATGAAAAACTGCAATGGGATTTGCGCGGGGCATTGTCGCCTTTGGCGGATAAGGTTTGTGTTTGCGATAACAACGATGCATTATGCGCGCAAGTTGCCAAAGCGGCGCGGCGCGGCGATTGCATAGTGCTAATGTCAAACGGCAGTTTCGGCGGCGCGGCGACAAAAATCGCCGCGGCATTAACAAAGACAACAGGGAGAAAAGAACAATGACAACCAAAAAATCACTGCGCCATTGGCAAGCGCGCCCCTTTTTGCCGCATACCGACATGCATGGCGATTACTGCACATTGACTCCGCTATCGGCGACAAAACACGGCGGCGCATTGTGGGATGCCTTTGCCGAAGACAAGCGCGGCAAAGATTGGCGCTATTTGCCTTATGGGCCTTTCGCCGACAAGCGCGCTTTTATGCGCTGGCTGCGGGCGATGACCGGCGGCAAGGATCCGCAGTTTTACGCCATTTTGGACAATGACGGCGCGGCGACGGGGATGGCGAGTTATCTTAATATCGTCCCCGCGCACGGCGTTGTGGAAGTGGGGCATATCCATTATGCGCCAAAGATGCAGCGGACGGCGGCGGCGACAGAGACGATGCATTTGATGATGCATCGGGCTTTTGCCGAATGCGGCTACCGCCGCTATGAATGGAAATGCGACAGCCAAAACAAACGCTCCTGCGCGGCGGCTTTGCGCCTGGGCTTTCACCCCGAAGGCATATTCCGCCAGCATCAGGTCAACAAAAACCGCAACCGCGATTCTGCATATTTCTCCATTACCGACAAAGAATGGCGGCATATTAATGCGGCAATGAAAAAATGGCTGGCAACATTAAAAAACGGCAAACAAACAACCCCCCTAAACGCCGCTCCTATCATACCAGTGGGACTCTACTAAACTATCGGCGCATACTTAAAAGGAGATTCCCGATTGCGCGGGAATGACGGTTTTTTTGTTTTGGTTGTTAAAAATCCCAGCGCCAATTGATTGACAGGGCGGAGGGGGACTCCCGGCGGTGGGTTAATGCTATTGCCAATTGGGAGTTGTCGCCGGGAGTGAAGGCGTATCCTATGGCGAAAAACAGCGGGGATTCTTCCGCCAAACTTATCCGTTGCTCTGTTGTCCGATAGCCGCGATTGTGCATCGCTTGGGTGCTTTCGTCTTTTTGCGGGTTTGATGATTGGTTTATTCTTAATACCATATCGCCGCGGCTTATGCTTGTTTGTTTGCCGATGCCGATGCGGAATGTGTCGCCCTGCCTTAACCAATCCCTTGCCGCAAAACCGCTATTCCATCCTTCCGCTACGACTCCCGACATTTTGCCGACTATGCCGCCGAACTTTGCGTTAATATCCGCACGCTGATAACCGCCATATAAACGCCATCTGCTATCCAAAGCATAACTCGCGCCGATATCCGTTTGACGAATTGCGCCGCCGTCTTTTAGCGGCATTAATCCGCCAAACTTGCCGCCGAGCAGAGTATCGCTTTCGCTTATGTGCGAATGCGCCGCCGCTAATCGCAACTTTGGAATGCTTGACAACTGACGCCGCCACGATATTCCCATTTGCGAATATTCCGCTTTTTGTTCTTCTCCCCGTGCGGCGAATAGTTGCAAGTTATCGCCAATAGCCATTTGTATTTCATCGCTATATCCGCCATCATCGGCAAAAAACGGGCGGCGGACAATATCTCCGCCTTCGCTTTGCCACAGGGATGGTTTGTTATGGAAGTAATGGCGCACTTGAAAAGCGCCTTTTTTCCAGCCCGCCGAGCGCAATGCGCC
>JBPCWZ010000201.1:0-31213 GCA_051009015.1 Gammaproteobacteria bacterium
CGGGTTAGTTGCAGGATGTTGCGGAAGTATTCGCGTTCAAATGCCTCGCGCGCTTCGCGAAGGGGCATTGCGTAGATGTCCGCCGTTGCGCCGCGCGGCGGGGCGTTGCGCAAAAATCGCTCCAATACCGACCCGACAATGTCGGCATCCACCTTGTCGCCGCCCGAAAGCATAAAGGCGCTTCGCACCGCGCTCATCAACTCGGCAAAGCCGTTTTCATAATCGTGCTGGCACAAAAGATTAATCGCCATCGGCGTCAGATGCTTGCCGGACATGTCGGTTTGCGCCGTCAGCGATTTGGCGACAAGCGCCGCTATCTCGGGCAAATCGTCCGCACATTGCGCAAGCGCGGGCACCGAGATAATCCGGCGCGAGAATATCTCCGTCAGTTTGCGGTTGTAGTTTTGCTTTTCGGCAAGGGCTTCGGGCGGATGCGCGCTGCAGGCGGCGACTCTGGTGTTAATCCGCGCCGCCTCCCGCACTAGGCCGAGCAAGCCGCTTTGTTGCGCCGGGCTTAGCAAATCCAGATGACGAATGATAATCAGCCCGCCGTCCGCCTTGCGCAGCAACTTTTGCATATCCACTTCCAACTGCACGCCGCTTTCCACCGCGACAAGCGGCTTGTTTGGCGGGGCGAGAAACTGCGCGAAAAAAAACATCCCGCTTTCCGCCGCGCCGACAAACAAAACCGGCAACGATTCCGCCGATGCGTCAAGCATTTGTTTTTTCAGTTGGCGCATCGCCGGGGTTTTGCCGAAGTTTTCGTGCCGGATAAGCGGGCTGGCGCGGCTGGCGAGTTGGCGGTGCAGGGTGTTTTCCACCGCCGACAACAGGCGGCTGGTCGCGATGGGTTTTTCCAGCACTTCGCGCGCGCCGAGTTTCATCGCTTCCACCGCCATGTCAATCGTGGCATGCCCGGACATTATCAAAACCGGCACATCGCCAAGCCCCGAATCATTCCATTGTTTCAGCAGCGTCAGCCCGTCCAGCCCCGGCATCCAAATGTCGAGCAGAACCAGCGAAAGGTCTTCTTCCATGCGCGCCTTCCACGCGTCCTCGGCGTTTGCCGCGCAGACGACCGCATATCCCTCGTCGGTGAGAATCTCGGCGAGCAACTCGCGGATGCCGATTTCATCGTCAAGGACGAGTATTTTTTTTCGTTTGATTTGTTGTGCCATCGCAGTAATGCCGCAAAGTGTCAAAGGGGTTTGCCGCATTCTACAACCATCGCGCCCGTTTTTGGCATTTTTTTTGCCGGTGCGATTAGAATGGCAAAATGACGGCGAAGGCGCGGCGGGGGATTTTGCTGGCGGGCGGGGCAAACTCGCGCCTTTTTCCGGCGACTCGCGCGGTGCCAAAATCGCTTTTGCCGGTTTATGACCGCCCGCTGATATATTATCCGCTTTCGCTTTTGTTTGCCGCCGGCGTGCGCGATATCCTGCTGATAACCGCGCCCGGCTGTGCGATGGCGCACGACAGATTGCTCGGCGACGGCGGGGCTTTTGGCGCCAATATTGTCTATGCCGAACAACAAAAGCCGCGCGGCATCGCCGATGCATTCATCATCGGCGCGGATTTTGTCGGCACAAGCCCGTCAATGCTTGTGCTTGCCGACAATATTTTTTTTGGCGGCGGCGCGGCAAAAGCCGCCCGGGCGGCAAGCGCGGCGGACGGTGCGCAAGTGCTTGCAAAGCGCGTGCCGGACCCGCAGCGTTTTGGCGTTATCACAATGGACGGCAACGGCAAACCGCTGACGCTGGAAGAAAAACCGCCAAAGCCAAAGTCCGACTGGGCGGCGACCGGCTGTTATTTTTATGATGCCGAAGTTTGTAATATTGCAAAAAGGTTGCGCCCGTCGGCGCGCGGCGAGTTGGAGATAACCGATGTCAATCTTGAATATTTGCGCCGCGGTTTGCTGGGCGTGAGTTGTCTGGATGACGATGCGATGTGGTTTGATGCCGGCACCGCCGACAGTTTGCTCGCCGCCGCCAATATTTTGCGCGGCAAAAACGACCCGCAAGGTTTGGGCACTCCCGAACTTGCGGCATACCGGCAAGGATGGATAAACAAACAATCCCTGCACCAAGCCGCCGCCGACAACCAAAACACCCCTTACGCCAAAGCCCTGCAGCCGTAATATATTTCCCGCCAATGCCGCGGCTGTCTCAAAAGGAGATTCCCGCTTTCGCGGGAATGACGGGGGGTGTTGTTATTGGGTTGATAGGTTGCCTATTACGGCGGGGGTGTTTAAATTGGCGCTGCGGATGATGAAAGTTTTGTTGGCGTTGTTTGGCAGGGCAATGTTGGGCGGTTGTTGGGCGGCGCCGCAGATGGGGACGGCGGCGGCGTTTTCCGCTTCGGCTATGCATCTGCCGCCCGCATTCCTTATTATTGTGCCGAGTGTTTCATAAGCCGTTATTCTTCTTGCGTTGTTGGACGCGAGCGCGCGGATGTGCCAGAAGGAGGTGCGGTCAAGGGCGGTCTCGCCCAAATTGTCGGTGGCATTGACATTAATGCCGGCTTTTATCAATATGGCAGCCGCAACGGCATCCCCCCCAATGACAACATTGTGCAGTGCCGTTTGGTCCAAGTTATTAACGGCATGGACATCCGCCCCCGCCGTCAGTAAAACCGACATTACCCTGTGCTCGCCGAATGTCGCGGCAAAATCCAGCAATGTGCCGTTATTCGTTCCTGCTCTGGCATTGACATCGGCACCGGCGGAAAGCAATATCTCAAAGCGCGCCGTTTGCGGCAATCTCGCCAACTGATAAAGCAAATAGTTGCTGCGGCTGTTGCCGACGATTATCTCGTTCGGGTCGGCGCCGGATGCGACAAACATGCTCAGCGTTGTCAAACTCATCTCCCGAAACATATTGCGGCGTCTTTCGACCGTTTCCGAAGTTGGCAAGCCGAAAACATCGCAGCCGTCTTTGACATTGCAAGAAGTCAAAAAGCGCAGGGTTACAAACCGCTCCCCGCTGTATCCGGTGCGGACATACGCGCCATTGGTAAGCGTAAAACCAACTCCGCTAATCGTCGCCGTCATCAAACCGGCGGCGGATTGCGACAAAACGATTAACCGCCCTTCGGCATTGACGCTAACCAAACCGGCGGGCTCCGCCGTGTAGGAAATGGAAGTTTGCGGCGGTTGTTGCGCCGCCGCCTTGTCGGCAAAAGCCAAAGTGCAAAAGCCGCCGGCAACCAGGGCAAGGACGGCAAAAGCCGTTTGCCCGAAAGTTCCAACCCGTGCGCCGCGCGCCGCGCGCCGATAAGCGATAATGTCAAAAATGCCCGAAAACATTGCCGAAGATTATAACACCCCAAAACCCCGCTTTTGCCAAATTCGGCAAAAAAATTCCATCTTCGTTATGCGAGTGCGCTTTGCGCACTCAAAGGTTTGCCATTTGCGGCGGATTCTCCGCCGTTTGCGCTATCGCGCAAATTGCCAAATGGCAAGGGTTTGGATTCCCGCTTTCGCGGGAATGACGAAAGGGGCGGGAATGACGGCAGGGATGGAAATGACGGGGCTTTTTTTCGCGGAAATGACGGGAGGGGCGGTGAAACTTTGCGCCGTCATCCGCGCATCAGAGATGCAACACGCGCACCGTCTGCAGTTGATTGTCGTCGGCGAAGCGGCTGAAAAAGTTAAACAACTGCTCGTTGGCGCCTTGCAGGCGGCGGTCTATCCATACCGCTTTGTTGCCTTCGTAGTTAACCAAACGGACCATATCGGCAAACTCCGCCGCATCTTCCTCGTCCAAAGCCCGCAATACGCCGTGCAAACGCTCGCACCAGTCGCTGGGGCGAAAACGCCCGCCCGCCCGCGTCTTGCCGAGTATGACAAGACCCTGCCAATTATCTCCTTCGGTTTCGGCTTCTGCCATCTGTGCTAATCGTTTATAATAACACTAATTTCGCGTTTTTGTGCTGCATTTTCTCAACTTTGCCGATTTGGACGCGGCGGCGCACCGCCGCTTGCTTGACGCCGCCCTGAGCGCAAAAAGCGCCGCAAGGCAGCGCGCGCCGGTATTTGCCGGGCGCATGCTGCTGATGATATTTCAACAACCATCAACGCGCACGCGGGTTTCTTTTGCCGCGGCGATGGCACAAGGCGGCGGCAGCGCGCAAATCATTGACGCCGGACATTCGCAAATGTCGCGGCAGGAGTCCGTTGCCGATACCGCCCGCGCCGTCTCCGGCGTTTGCGATGCCGTGATGATTCGCGCCGTCTTACATTCCACGGTTGCCGAGTTTGCGCGCTTTTCGCATTGTCCGGTGATTAATGGCTTGTCCGATTTGTCGCATCCGTGTCAGGTGCTTGCCGATGTTTTGACCTGCCGCGAACTTAAAGGCGGCGTTGAAGGTTTGCACATTGCATGGGTGGGAGATTGCAACAATGTCTTTTATTCGTGGGCGCAAGCGGCGGTTGTTTTTGGCTGCCATCTGACCGCCGCATGCCCGCCCGCATACCGCCCGCAAAACCCGCCGCCGGGAGTGGTCTTTGCCGATGCGCCCGCAGAGGCGGCGGATAATGCCGATGTCGTGATGACCGATGTGTGGGCGAGCATGGGCGACGAACAACAACAACAAAACCGCGCCAAAGCATTCGCCGGTTATTCGGTTAATCACAAAGTAATGGCGGCGGCAAAAAAAGATGCCATATTTTTGCACTGCCTGCCCGCCCATCGCGGCGAGGAAGTTTCCGCCGAAGTGATGGACGGCAAACAAAGCGCCGTCTGGCAACAAGCCGAAAACAGAATGCATGCCCAAAAGGCATTATTGCAATTGCTTTTTGAGGAGGGCAAATGATGAACACGGAAGCGGGTGCCAAAGCGGGCGCGGTCAAAAAAGCGGTGCTTGCCTATTCCGGCGGCTTGGATACTTCGGTCATCCTGTTGTGGCTGCGCGAGGAATACAACTGCGAAGTTGTCGCCTTTACCGCCGATATCGGGCAGGGCGAAGAAACCGAAACCGCCCGCCAAAAAGCCCTGCAGTTTGGCGCGGTTGAAGCGCGGGTGGAAGATCTGCGCGAGGTTTTCGCCCGCGATTATGTCTTTCCGATGCTGCGCGCCAATGCGGTTTATGAACACGGCTATCTCCTCGGCACCAGTATCGCCCGCCCGCTGATAGCAAAACGGCAAGCGGAAATAGCCCGGCAAACCGGCGCCGATGCGCTCGCACACGGCGCAACCGGCAAGGGCAACGACCAGGTGCGTTTTGAACTCGCCTTTTTGGCGCTGGCGCCCGATGTCAAAGTTATCGCCCCGTGGCGCGAATGGCAGTTGTCTTCGCGGCAAAAACTGATGGATTATGCCCGCGCCCGCAATGTGCCGATTGAAGAAAAACGCGGCAAAAGTGCGCCCTACAGTATGGATGCCAATTTGCTGCATATCTCCTACGAAGGCGGCGAACTGGAAGATCCCGCCGCGCCGCCGTCCGCCGATATGTGGCGGCGGACAAGGGCAATCCTTGATGCGCCGGATGACGGCGAGGAAGTGCGCATTACCTTTTTGCATGGCGACCCGGTCGGCGTCAATGGCAAAACATTGACGGCGGCGCAAATGATAGAAACGCTGAATGTCATCGGCGGCAAACACGGCATCGGCAGGGCGGATATTGTCGAAAACCGCTATGTCGGGCTGAAATCGCGCGGTTGTTATGAAACACCGGGCGGCGATATTTTGCACACCGCCCGCCGCGCGTTGGAGACGATAACGCTTGACCGGGAAGTTATGCACCTGCGCGCCGAACTGATGCCAAAATACGCCGCGCTGGTTTATAACGGCTATTGGTGGAGTCCGGAACGCCAACTTCTGCAGAGGTTGTTTGACGAATCGCAACTGCCGGTTTGCGGCGAAGTGCGCCTGTTGCTGCAAAAGGGCAGGGCGATAGTTATCGGGCGCGAATCGGACAACTCGCTATACGACCAAACCGCGGCGACTTTTGAAGAAGACGCCGGTGCCTTTGACCAGCGGGACGCCGAAGGTTTCATCCGCCTGAACGCCCTCCGCCTCCGCCAATCGGCAAAGCGCTAACTTCCCCGCCCGTTGTTTTATAACATCGCGTCCGCGCGGTAATAACGGGGGGGGAGGATGGCAAGGGGATAAAAACCCTAATCACCAATTTGTGTTTTGCCCCACTTGCCCATTACCCTCAGCACCGGCAGCAAACTCACACCCAGAGGCGTCGGCGTGTATTCCACTCTCGGCGGCACTTCGGCATAAACTTTTCTTTTCAGAAAGCCGTTGGTTTCCAACTCGCGCAATTCTTTGGTCAGCGCCTGACGGCTGATGCCGCTCAGTTGCCGCAGCAACTCGCCGAACCGGTTGGCTCCGGCGAGCGTCTGATGCATTATCAGAATTTTCCATTTGCCCCGGATCTTGTTGGCGCAATAGACGACATAGCACCGCTCCGGCACGCTTGTGGCATTTTTTCTTTGCATATTTTCCTCCTTTGGTCAAATTTCTGTGCCTAAGTCATATTATAACAACTATTGGCGCGCGACGGTGCGCCGGGATGTACTATTGACATCGCCCGTGCATCGCAACAATGGCGCCGCCGGAAAAACACTTATTTGGTACATGTCACAAACGCCGCAAGTTATCGTTGGTTGCGAGGTTCTGGAACGCTCCAGAGCCGTCCGGGTCCGCTGGCAGGACGGGGAGCAGGATTTTCACGCCCTGATGCTCAGGGACAACTGCTTCTGCGAAAAATGCTACAACAAAGAAGTGGGGGAGCGTGCGGCAAAAACATCGTCCATTTCCTCCGATACTTCGGTGTTTTCGGCGACGGTTGCCGGCGGCCGCCTTGCCGTTGTCTGGCAGGACGGGCATCTGTCCGAATACGAATCCGAATGGCTGAGGAAAAATTCCCTGCATTTTGGCGCGGATGAAACCGAGATTTTCCCGCACACCTGGGGGCGGGATGTTTTCCTTCCCCGCTTTTTGTACGGGCAATTGCTGGCGGACGAAAGCGCGCTGCTTGATTTTCTTTCGCACTTCCGCGATTATGGAATAGCCATGATAGAGGGGGTGCCCCGGAAGAAAAGCGAATGCGAGAGGTTTGCCAATCATATCGCATATGTGCGCGAGATTGCTTTTGACCGCGTTGCGGACATCAGGGTTTCCGCGGGCGCATACACGCAGGGATTTACCGACACGGCGCTTTCGCTGCACACCGACTGCTCCGGATACAGTTGGCCACCGAATGTTTTTCTTTTTCACTGCCTCGACAACAGCGTCAGCGGCGGCGAGAGCGTTTATGCGGACGGGCAGGATATTGTCGAGCGGATGCGGGAACGGGACCCCGTGGGGTTTGATTTTCTTGCCAAAACGCCCGTGTTGTTCCGGCTGTATTCCAAAGCGGCGGATACGCTGCATTCTGCGCCGGTTATCTGTTTGGACGAGTGGAACAATCTTGGCATTCTCCGCTATGCCAACTGGGCGTTTCAACCTGTTAGAATGTCGCTGCGTGACACGGAGATCTATTATGCCGCATACCGCTCGATCAGCGAGTTGATTGAGGCGCCCGAAAACCGGCTGACTCTGAAAGTGCGCCCCGGCGAAATGATGATGGTCAATAACCATCGCGTTTTGCACGGGCGCAACGCATTTGATTCCAAAAGCGGCAGCAGGCACTTTCAGCAGGTTTATATGGAAATGGACGACATTATGGGGCGCATCCGCATCCTCCGCAACAAAGCGGCGGCATGACAAAAGGCGGCATTATTGCGGTAGAGGGTGTCTTTCTGGTGCTTTGGAGTTCCGGTTTTATCGGGGCGAAATACGGCTTGCCATATGCCGGGACTTTTACATTGCTGTTTTTCCGTTATTTGATACTGACCGTTGTCCTTTTTGGCTGGCTGGCAATGTCGGGAAAGTTGCGCCGGATTGGCAGCTCAAAACAAATACGCCATGCGGTTTTTATAGGGTTGCTGGCGCATTTTGCCTGGCTGGTCGCCGTTTTGGAAGCGACGGATCTGGGCGTGCCGCCCGGCACTGTGGCTTTAATTGCCGCCCTTCAGCCGATGGTTACCGGCATTCTTGCGGGACCGGTGCTTGGCGAAAGAGTTAATGTTTGGCAGTGGGGCGGGCTTTTTGCCGGTTTTCTGGGCGTGTTGCTGGTCGTCGGCGACAGGGTGGAAATAGACGAAACTGTGCCGTGGTGGGCGTATGCGGTGCCGCTGATATCAACGATCAGTTTGACTTTGGCGACTTTGTATCAGCGTTCTTTGGAAACACGCACATCGGAAGGATTTTTGCCTGTGATAAACAATCTTGCCGTGCAGTGCGCCGCAACAACCGTTGTTTTGCTACCGCTGGCGGCGGGCATTGAAGGAATGGAGGCGGAGTGGAATGGCGAATTTGTTTTTGCCCTGGGCTGGCTGACTTTTGTTGTTTCGCTGGGTGCATATGGAATGCTGATTTTTCTGGTTAAAAAATGCCCGGCAACCCGTGTTGCGAGTTTGCTGTATCTGACGCCGCCCGTCACCATGATTATGGATTATCTCGTATTCGGAAGCCTGGTAACCATAAACGGGCTTGTGGGACTTGTCATCGCCTCGGCGGGTGTTTTTCTTGTCCGCCTGGGCGGATTTCCAACAAAAAAAGCCGCAGTTGGCAAAAAGTAACAAGCCGGCAGTTTTATCCTCCATCAACGCCTTGACGCCGGCCGGCAAAGGGCGGGGGCTATCCGAACTTGCGGGAATATTCTCCGACGATGTCGCCTTTGCGGAAGCCGGGGGTGCTTGTTGTGTTTCGGGCTGCTAACTTGGCATAATCAATTTCGGAATATAATCGCCGCCGGGAGCGTTTGTTTGCCGGGGCGAAGAGCATCCATTGCTTGTGTTTTTCGCATTTTTGCGGGTTGGTTTCGCGGCGGGTGTAATCCTGCCATCCTTGCGACGGCACGGCAAAATCAAACTTCTCCCCGAATACTTTTAATGCCCCCGGCGTGTTGTTATACTGCCACATTGCAAAATCATCGTGGCATATCGGCGGCGGGGAAAACAGGCGCATATCATTAAGGCGCATTGCATCATCGCCCGCCAAATGCGTCCATACCTGAAACTCGGTATTGACGGCAAACTTTTTGCCGTCCGGTGTTTGGAATGCATCGCGCGGCAAAGGGGCGGAAAAAACCCATCGCCATTTGTCCGGCATTTGCTTGTGAATGAAATGCTTGCGAAAGATGACCGGAACAATAAACGCAATGGTGTCCGCCATCCGTGCGGCGCGATGAAAAAATGCCAGCGCCGTTTTGCCGCGCAAGCCAAAAGGCGGATTGCCGATGACAACCGTCAAATGTTGCGGATGCCGCCAAACATCGGGCGGCAAAGAATCGGCGCGCAAAAAATCACCGCGCACAAACGCTTGCCGCAGCGGGGCGATATCCATCGCCAAACGCCGCGAAGGCGGAAGAATATCATAAAACGCCCCGCCGCCCGCGGCGGGTTCGACAAAAAACAAATCATCCGCCCCGCCGGTGAGTTTTGCCAAAACCGGCAACAACGCCCGCCAGCATTCCGCCGCAATAACTTCGCGGGTAAAAAACCGGTCCAAGCCCGCCATTCTTGTTATGTCGCCTTAAACAACTGCGAAGCGAATTGTTCCTTGGCATCGGCAAGCGCGGCGGCGGCGGCATTTACCTTTTCCTGCGCGGCTTTGACGGCGGCGATGATTTTCCGCTGTTTGGCTATCGGCGGTAGCGGCACCATCAGCGCCAAAATATCCCGCTCTTTGTAGTTTTCTCGCCCGGTGGTATCCACAACAGACAAAGTCGGCACAACTTTATCCAGCGCCCAAAACAAAAAATCGCGGTCGGCGCGGCTTTCGTCAATGATGCATGCCAGATATGTGGAAGTGCCGTGATATTCCGCATCGCTGAATGCAAACAGGCCGTCTTGGGTGTGCAGGCGGGAAAAAACCAAATCGCCCGGCAGTATGCGGTGGCGGTTTTTGACCGACACATTAAAACCAAGCCGCTCCTCGCGCAGATAAATCCGGTGGTCTTTGCTGCGCATTCCCGGTTCGCGGCACAGCATATCGGCGGTTATGGCTATCGGGCGCTTGGCGACTTTGACAATATCGCCAAGCGGCACCGCGGCGCAGCGCGTTTGCAGAGTTTGCCGCATGGCGGGCTTAAGGGTGTGATGGTTTTTTGCCGATGCCAAATGGCGCAAGCCGTCAATGGCGAGATGGCGGTTTTCCACCGCATCGTCCAAATCGTTCTGCCCCGGCAGCGGGTTGCGTTTTTTGTCCAGCGTGTAGCCGTCGTTGCGCACATCAATATATGAAACAACGGATTGCCGTTGCCGCTCGCCGCGCCAAAGGGCGTATAGTATGCTGGTTTTCGCCGAAGTAAAACCGCGAAAAATCTCACGCGGCAGTGATATCACGCGTTTAATCTCCCATTCGCGCACGAGTTTGGCGCGAAAGTCGCCGTAGTTCGGCGCATCCAAAACGCGCTCGGGAACGATAATGCAAACCCTCCCGCCCGAGCGCCCGGCGGCGGCGCAAAGGCAGTGTTCAATATAATCGCGCTCGTATTCCGGTACAAACGGAATATTGGTAATGACGACATCGTATTTGCCGCGCGCCTCGCTGTTTTGCAAACTGTCGCGGCGTTCTATGTTGCTGTGCCCGTCTCCGGCGAGAATCATGTTCATCTTTGCCGCACTTGCGGTGCGCGAAATGTCCGCGCCATAAACGGAATGATTGCGTAGCACATTGCCGCGCCTGATTTGTTCCTCTTCGCTTTCGCCGGGGGCGACGGTTTTTTTCAGGCGGTTAAATGCCGCCACCAAAATGCCGCCGGTGCCGCAAAAAGGGTCGTATATTTTTTCGCCAAGGCGCGGCGCACAAAGTGCAACCATCGCCGACACGACATGGCGCGGCGTAAAATATTGCGCCAGGTCGTTTTTTTGCCGGTTATACTGGCGCAAAAAATATTCGTAAGCATCGCCCTTGACATCGGCGTTAATGTCAATCAGGGAATAGCCGTCCAGACGGGCGATAATCTTTTCCAGCGTCGCCGGGTTTTTAATCTCCACCGTCGGCGCAAACACGCCTTTGTAATGCTTACCGAGACGCCCGATGGAACGGGCGTAGGTATCAAGCAAATCGCCGCCGGTGCGATTTTTGATGTCGCTCCAATGCGCCGGCAAATCTTTGGCACGCTCATCATTGGCATCGGTTATCTCGCTCAATATTTTGAAAAACAAAACCTGCGAAAACTCGGCAAAGGCGTCAATATTCGCCAAACCCTCGCCGCGCAGTGTTTTGCTGGCATCGCGAAATATGGAAATTAACTCGCGGCTGTTTTTGACAACTTCGCCGCGCGCCCAGATGTGCGCGGAGAGAAAATTGAGAAGAAACCCTTCGTCCGGCAACTCGCGCACTTCGTCGTTGTTAACCATCAGCGGCTTGCCGTTGGAAGAATGCGCGCTTAAGGTCAACACGCCGTCCGAGGCAAAAACCGTCGGGCAACCAATTTTTTGGGCATAGTTTAACCCTTGTGCAAGCGCGGCGCGAAGGTCTTTGCCGCGTTTTTTTGCCTCAATAACCGCCAGCGGGCGGGTGCTGCCTTTGCGGTATAAAACATAATCGGGCCTGCCGCGCTTCAGCGCGCGGCTTTGCTCTTTTGTTGCTGCTCCTTCGCGGGTTATTTGCGCCGGCTGCCATCCGCCGCTGCGCAGTTGCCCGTCAATCAATACCCGCGCGTCCGCTTCGTTTGTCTTCGTCATCAGTGCGACAGTATTTGGCTCAGGAAAAGTTTGGTGCGCTCGTTTTGGGGGTTGTTGAAGAACTCTTCGGGGGTGTTTTCTTCCACTATTTGCCCTTCGTCCATAAATATCACCCGGTCCGCTACTGTGCGGGCAAAGCCCATCTCGTGCGTTACGCATAACATCGTCATCCCCTCGTGCGCCAACTCCACCATTACATCCAGCACTTCTTTTATCATCTCCGGATCCAACGCCGAAGTCGGCTCGTCAAAGAGCATTACTTTCGGCTTCATGCACAGCGACCGCGCAATCGCAACCCGCTGCTGCTGACCGCCCGACAACTGCCCGGGGTATTTGTCCGCCTGCTCGGGGATCTTCACCCGTTGCAGGTAATGCATCGCCGCTTCTTCCGCTTCTTTCTTCGGCGTCTTGCGCACCCATATCGGCGCAAGAGTCAAATTCTGCAGCACCGTCAGATGCGGAAACAAATTAAAGTGCTGGAAAACCATCCCCACTTCGCGCCGCACTTCGTCTATGTGCTTGAGGTCGTCGGTCAATTCGGTGCCGTTGACGATTATCGTCCCCTCCTGATGCTCTTCCAGCCGGTTGATGCATCGTATCAAAGTGGATTTGCCGCTGCCCGAAGGACCGCAGATGACGAGTTTTTCGCCGGTGCAAACTTCCAGATTGATATCGCGCAAAACATGAAACTGCCCGAACCATTTGTTCACGGCGCGCAGGGACATGCACATCCCGCCGTGTGCTTCGCCGCCGCCTTTGCCGTTGTTTTCTTTCGCCATTGTTTTCTCCCCCTTTTTTTATTATTACCTGCCGGTGTGCAGTTTGCGCTCCAGTGATTGACTGTATCTGGACATGCCAAAGCAGCAAACAAAAAAGATTGACGCAACGAAAACATACGCTTCCAAATCATACCCCTTCCACTGCGGCGAGCGCGATGCCGTCTCCGCCATGTTCAGCAAATCAAACAAGCCGATAATCAAAACCAGCGTTGTGTCCTTAAACAATTCAATGAAGGAATTGACAATGCCCGGGATGGAGATTTTCAGCGCCTGCGGCATGACGATTAAGCCGCTCTTTTTCCAATAGCCCAAACCCAGCGCATCCGCCGCCTCAAACTGCCCCCGGTCAAGCGCCTGCAAACCGCCCCGTATCGCTTCCGCTGTGTATGCCGATTGAAAAAGCATAATGCCTATCATCGCCCTTACCATCTTGTCAAAATCCACCCCGGAATGAAAAAACAGGGGCAAAATAACGGATGCTATGTAGAGCACCGTAATAAGCGGCGCCGCCCGCCACATCTCAATGTAGAAAATGGAAAAGGCGCGTATGACCGGCATATTGGAACGCCGCCCGAGCGCAAACAATATCCCCAGCGGCAACGCCCCGACAATGCCCACCGCCGCCAAAAAGAAAGTCAGCATAAAACCGCCCCATTGGTCGGTATCCGCCACCGGCAAACCCAGCCATTCGCCATGCACCAAAGCATAAGCGACAAAGGGAAAGCCGAAAACAATAAACGCGCCCAGATGCAACTTGCGGCGGAAGGCGGGAATAAAAAGCGGAATCATCAATGCGATAAAAAGCGCAAACATTAATACCGGCCGCCATATCTGGTCCAAATTGCCGCTGTAATATAAACCAAACATCAACTGCAAAAAACGCACTTTGATAAAAGTCCAGCAGGCACCGGGGGCGTCGACAACTTCGCCGCCGCTTTCGGTCTTGCACGATGCTACCGTGCCGCCGCCGATGGTCGCCTCCCAAACCAGCCAGTTCAGCGCCGGAGGGGCGAGGTTATACAATATCCACAAAACCAAAAAGGTAATGCCGATATTGAGCGGCGAGGAAAACAAGTTCGCCCGCATCCAGCCGAGCAAGCCGACGGTGGAAGCCGGGGCGGGGCGCGGGGGGGAGGGCATGAAAACTTGCACCGGTATTATCTCCCCTGCAACTGCACTTTGGTGTTATACCAATTAAGCAGCACCGAAGTCAAAAGCGACAAAGTCCAATACACTCCTATCGTCATCGCGATGATAACGAGCGATTGCCCGGTTTGATTTAGCGATATGCCCGCCCAAACATTGACCAGATCCGGATAGCCGATGGCAACGGCGAGCGAGGAGTTTTTTGTTGCATTCAAAAACTGGCTGATGGTCGGCGGGATTATCACGCGCATCGCCTGCGGGATAACCACCAGTTTCAAGTTTGCGCCGTGGCGCAAGCCCAAAGAACGCGCCGCTTCGGTCTGCCCCTTGTCGACCGCATTAATGCCGCCGCGGACATTCTCGGCGATGAAAGCCGCCGTGTATGTTGTCAGCCCGACCCACAGGGCGATGAAAATAAGCGGCACCCGCCCGCCGCCGCGGTAGTTTAATCCTTTCAGTTGCGCGTAATCAAACGACACATGCCCGCCGGAAAGCAGCAGCGCCAAAAACAGAGCGACAACAACAACCGCCGCCGATGCCAAAAACAGGGGGAAAGATTGACCGGTTTTCTCCTGCCGCTTTCTTGACCATTTTTTCATCACGACAATGGCGACAACGGCAACCGCCATCGCAACAATAAATATTGCCGCGCCGGTGGCGGTCAATTCCGGCTGCGGGAAATACAAGCCCGCTTTATTGAGAATAAACCCTTCTCCCAAAATCCAACTTTCGCGCGGCGCCGGCACAAGCGGCAAAAACACCGCAAAGTTCCAGCATAACAATTGCAAAAGGAGCGGCGTGTTGCGAAATACTTCAATATAACAGGCGGCAAGTTTTGCCAGCAGCCAGTTCGGCGACAGGCGCAAAACGCCGACAAAAAAGCCCAGCGTCGTCGCGCCGATGATGGCGGCGATGCTGATGAGAACGGTGTTTTGCACGCCGATGATGAACACATCCCAATAGACCGACTCGCCCAGCGTGAAAGACCACAGCGGGGCAAAATCCAGCGGAATGTCAAACGGCGCAATGTCGTCAAAAAAGTGCAAACCTATTTTGATGCCGCGCTCTTCCATATTGTGCGCGGTGTTTTTGGCGATGGTGATTATCGCCCACAACAGCCCGGCGACCAAAGCGCCCTGAAAAAACAAGGCGCGCATGACGGGGTCGCGCCGCCATGGTATTTTATTACGGCGCATAGCCGGTTATTTGGCAAGCATCGCAAGCATAACGGCAGGCAAACCGGCGCGCGTTGCCGGCGCTTTGTTGTTATCGTTTTGGCTTGTCATGGCATCCGTCGCATTGCTGCTTGTCATCATTCCATCTTATCACAACTAAAAGAAAATAAAATAAAACGCGGGCGGGCGGGGTATTTTGCCGCCCGCCGCGTTGTGGCATTATCTGCCGCCGATGATTAGCGAATCGGCGGGGCGTAGAGAATGCCGCCGGGGCGCGACCACAAGTCGTTCGGCGATCCGGCGCGAATCAAGCCAAGCGGCGTGTTTTCGCCGACATTGGCTTCGTAGATCTCGCCATAGTTGCCGACCTGCTTGATGGCGCGGGCAAAGCAATCTTTGTCCAGCCGGTCGCTGACCAGTTTGCACAAGTCGCCTTCGCTGCCGAGCAGGCGCTTAATCCCCGGGTCATTGCTGCTTTTCATCTTGTCGGCGTTGTCCGACGAAACGCCCATTTCTTCGGCGTTGATGATGGCAAACAATGTCCACTTCACCAGATTAAACCACTCGTCATCGCCCTGACGCACGACCGGACCCAGCGGTTCTTTGGAGATGGTTTCGGGCATTACGATGGCGGAAGACGGATTGGCAAGTTCGCTGCGGATGGCGGCGAGTTGCGATTTGTCCGAAGTCAGCACATCGCAGGCGCCGCCTTCAAACCCTTCGCGCGTTTGCGGCGAAGTGTCATAGGCGATTTGCTCAAACTGCATTCCGTTGGAGCGGAAGAAGTCGGCGAGGTTGGCTTCGGTCGTCGTCCCCGACTGCACGCAAACCCGCGCGCCGTCCAGTTCCTTGGCGCTTGAAACACCGAGGTCTTTTTTGGCGAGAAACCCCTGCCCGTCTATGAAGTTATAGTAGGTGAAGTTCAAGCCGAGCGAGGCATCGCGCGTGAGCGTGTGGGTTGTGTTGCGGCTGAGGACATCAATCTCGCCGCCGCTGAGCGCGTCAAAGCGTTCTTTGGCAGTAAGCGGGACGAACTTGACCTTGTCGCGGTCGCCGATGACGGCGGCGGCGATGGCATAGCAGACATCGGCATCAATGCCGCGCATCTTGCCGCTGTCGTCCGGCGCGGCAAAGCCGGGCAAGCCGACAGCAACGCCGCAGATCAGTTCGCCGCGGTTTTGGACATCTTCCAAAGTGCCCGCCTGGGCGCCGAAAGACATTGCCCCGGCAAGTAGCAGGGCGGTGAGTGTGTTTTTCATGGTTTTGACTCCTTGTTATGATTGTTGTGTTTTGCCCGGCGCAAACACTTCATGCCGGGCGAGGCGATTATAACCCGATTTTGCCGAAAAAATACCAAATCGGCGCCATTTGGCAATTTCCCGCCCCGCCCGCCGCTTTGCATCGCCGCGATAATATGCCGGTAATGTGTGGGTTAGAATAGCCGCAGGCAAGGAGAGGCAAACGCGTGAACAGATATTCGCTGTGGGCTTTGGCGCGCAATGCGCTGAACTATCATCAAAACTGGCAAGCGGCATGGCGCAGCCCGCCGCCGCGCGCCGGTTATGATTTTGTCATTATCGGCGGCGGCGGTCATGGCTTGGCGACCGCCTATTATCTCGCCAAAGAGCACAAAGCGGCAAGCATCGCCGTGGTGGAAAAAGGATGGCTCGGCGGCGGCAACACCGGGCGCAACACGACCATCGTCCGTTCAAACTATCTTTTGCCGCCGTCGGCGCGCTTGTATGACCATGCGGTATCCCTGTGGCACAACTTGTCGGCGGAACTTAACTTCAATGTGATGTTTTCGCCGCGCGGCTTGCTGCATCTCGCCCACACAATATCCGACATGCGCGAGATAGCGCGGCGCGGGCATTCCAACTATGTCAATGGCGTAGATGCCGAAATGCTGACGCCGCAGCAAGTGCGCGAGATGGTGCCGTTTATCAACCTGCACGGGCGCTATCCGGTTTTGGGCGCGCTGTTGCAAAGGCGCGGCGGCATTGCAAGGCACGATGCCGTTGCCTGGGGCTATGCCCGCGCGGCGGATTCGCTGGGCGTGGACATCATCCAAAACTGCGAAGTATCCGGCTTTGACATTCGCGACAACAAGATAGCAAGCGTGCGCACAAGCCGCGGCGATATCAAAGTCGGCAAGCGTGTCGGCGCGGTGCCGTCGGCGCATTGCGGGGTGATAGCGGCGATGGCGGGTTTTCGTTTGCCGGTGGAGACGGTGCCTTTGCAGGCGTTTGTATCCGAGCCGCTTGCGCCGGTGTTGGATTGCGTGATAATGTCAAACACGGTGCATGCCTACATAAGCCAGTCGGACAAGGGCGAGTTGGTCATCGGCGGCGGTTCCGATGCTTTTAATTCCTACGCCCAGCGCGGCAGTTTTGACCAGATAGAGCATGTGGCGGGTCCCATCGTAGAGTTATATCCCATCTTTTCGCGCGTCAATATATTGCGTCAGTGGGCGGGGATTGTGGATATCACCCCCGACAGGTCGCCGATATTATCGGCAACGCCGGTATCAAACTTATTTATGAACTGCGGCTGGGGCACAGGCGGTTTCAAAGCAACCCCCGGAAGCGGACACGCCTTCGCCGCAACATTGGCAAAAGGCGAAGCAAACGACTTATGCGCCCCCTTTTCGCTGGACAGGTTTATAACCGGCGATTTGGTAGATGAAGCCGCAGCGGCGGCAGTGGCGCATTAATAGTAGAATACGGCAAACACACAAGGAGGAAAACAATGGCGGATATTGTCAAATTGAAAACGCGCGGGCTACGCTCTTCCAATTCCAAGGAAAAGGGATTGTCCGAAAAGGATTTGCACAAGCATATCCAAGAGAATCCGGAAGTGCTTGGCATTCCGGGGGTCAAAGTGCGCGCATCCGAAAAACCATCGGGGCGCGGGCGGTTGGATTTGCTTTTGGAAGCCCCCGGGCGGATTTATGTCGTGGAAATCCAGCGGGGACAGCCCGATGAAAGCCACATTGTCCGCTTGGTTGAATACTTGGCGTCGGAACAAAAGCAATCCGGCAAGTTGCAGCATTATGCAGTTATTGTTGCCGAGAACATCGTGCAGGGGCGGTTTTGTGAGGTGCTTCGTCATCTGAACGAGCATCGCATTCCCCTTATCGCCATTGAGGCGACAGTGGTGGAATTGCCGGACACCAACGACAAGGTTGGCTTTGTCTTTACGCGAGTGTTGGATTTTGACTTGCCGCAGCAACCCGCATCCGAAAAAGATTGGCGTAGCGAGCCCAATGGCGATACGGTGGTGGGACTTGTCAACAAATTCTGCAAACAACTTGGGAAAGGCGTCAAGCCCTATTTCACCAAGCATTACGCGGGGATGGATGACTCCAAGAATGGACGCATTCGCCAATGTCAAATATGGCGGCGGAAAGACGGTATTACCGTTTACTTCATGTCCGTATCTCCGGAATGGGACAATCGCATCAATCGCACAGCCAAGAGCGAATTGTCGCCCGAATACAACCCGACCGGGAAGTATTATCGGTTCTCCATCGGCAAGGACACCGATATGAAAAAACACGCCGACCTTTGGCGGGCGATGTATTGCGAGGCGGCGGGCATTAAGGGCGGCGAAAAGCCGGATGCGGAATAATGCTTCTAATTAATTGCCCCCATTGCGGCGAGCGGGCGCAGACGGAGTTTGCTTATTATGGCGAGGCGCATATTGCCAGGCCCGAAAAGCCGGAGGTGCTTTCGGATGCCGAATGGGCGGAGTATGTGTTTTTGCGCACTAATCCCAAGGGTGTGCATTTTGAGCGGTGGATGCATGCCCATGGCTGCCGCCGCTTCTTTAATATGATGCGCGATACCGTCAGCGGCGAGATATTTGTCACATACCGCATCGGCGATAAAAAGCCGGACATTCCCGCGGTGGCAAATGCCGAAAAAGCCGCGCAAGGCGTCAATGCGACCAAAACCGCAACCATCGGCAAAACCGCCGACAAAAGCACAACCGCAACCGCCGATAACAAAACCACCAATGGCGGCAACAAAAAAGCCGCCGATGACAAAGGCAAAACCGCCGCCGCCGATAACAACAATGCGGATAACAACAAAAGCACAACCGCCAAAGGCGGCAAAAGCATAACTGCGGGCGGCGATAACAACAATGCCGACAACAAAGACAAAAGCGGCGATAATAAAAAAGCCGATGACGACAAAAGCGGGCGGGGCAAAGAATGACTAACGCGGCGGGCGTCAATCGGCTGGCGGAATGCGGTTTGACAGACCGCGGGATGCCGTTGTCCTTTACTTTCAACGGCGCGCGGATGTGCGGCTTGCAAGGCGACACGGTAGCATCGGCGCTTTTGGCGAATAATGTGCGCATTGTATCGCGCAGTTTCAAATATCACCGCCCGCGCGGCATCTACGGCATCGGCGCGGAAGAACCAAACGCCATATTCACCATCGCCGACAAAGACGGCGGGCGGCGCACGCCCAACAACCGCGCAACGCTGACGACTCTCGCCGATGGAATGCAAATCCAATCGCAAAGCGGTTATCCTTCGGTGCATTTTGACATTGGCGCGCTTGCCGGTGCGGCGGCGCGTTTGTTGCCGGCGGGTTTTTATTACAAAACTTTTATGTGGCCGCCAAAGTTGTGGATGTTTTACGAAAAGATCATCCGCCGCGCGGCATCTTCCGCACGCCCCCCGGCGGATGCGGATATTGACAAATACGACCATCGTTATGCGCATGCCGATATTGTCATTATCGGCGGCGGTCCGGCGGGTTTGGCTGCCGCTTTGGCGGCGAGCGAAAACGGCAATGCGCAAGTAATGCTTTTGGAATCGCGCCCGCATTGGGGAGGTGATTTGACCGATGGCGAAAGCGGGGAGATAGAAAGCAAACCCGCCGCGCAGTGGGCAAAAGATGCCGCGGCGGAGTTGGCATCGCGCCCGAATGTCCGGATGCTTTTGCAAACAACCGCGCAGGGATATCACGACTACAACTATCTGACTGCGATGCAACAATCTCCATCGCCGCAAGTGCGGCAGCGGTTGTTGAAGATTCGCGCGCGCCGCATTATCATCGCCGCCGGTGCGATAGAACGCCCGCTGGTTTTTGCCGGTAATGACATGCCCGGCGTAATGTCGGCGGCGGCGGTGCGGGCGTATATTCATCGTTATGGCGTGTTGTGCGGGCGGCGGATATTGTTTCTTACCAACAACGACAGCGCTTACGGCGCGGCGATGGCGGCGCATTCGGCGGGTGCGCGGGTGGATGTCGCCGACATTCGCCGCCATCCGCAGGGGCATTGGCAGGAGAAGATTAAGGAGAAGGGTTTGGAGTTGCATGCTTGTTGCGGCATTGCCGGTTTGTCGCGGGCGGCGGGTGCTTTGACGGTGCGGCTGGCGAGGTTGTCGCCGGACGGTTCGGCTTTGGAATCCGGCGGCGAGTTTTCATCTCACGCTTATGACATTGTCGCGGCATCGGGCGGCTGGACTCCGACTGTGCATCTTTTCAGCCAAAGCCGCGGCAAATTAAAGTGGGATGTCAAATGCGGCGCATTCGTCCCCGCAGTTGCCGATGCGCTAAATCCGTGTGTTGTTGTCGGCGCGGCGGCGGGAGTTTTTTCGTTGTCGGGTTGTCTCAAAAGCGGCTATGACGCCGGTTTGGCGGCGCAAAATATCAATGACAAAAAATCCAAAGTCAAAAAATCCAAAGCGCCTTTTGCCGCCGCGCCGCCCGCCGAGCATCCGCCTTTTTTCGCCCCGTTATTACCGGCGCCGCATCCGGTCGGGCGCGGTCCGGGCAAGCATTTTGTGGATATGATGAACGATGTTACCGCCGCCGATATTCAACTTGCGGTGCGCGAGGGTTATGATTCGGCGGAACATTTGAAGCGTTATACTGCGGCGGGTTTTGGCACAGACCAGGGCAAAACCGGCAATATTAACGCGCTTGTTTTGCTTGCGCAATGTCGCGGCATTTCGCCCGCCGCCGCCGGACATACTACTTACCGCCCGCAATATGTGCCGATGTCCTTTGGCGTTGTTGGCGGCGAAAACCGCCGCGAGTTATTTGCGCCCGAACGCGGCACGCCGATGCATTCGTGGCATGTGCAAAACGGCGCGGTTTTTGAGGATGTCGGCGATTGGAAACGCCCCTATTGTTTTTTGCGCGAGGGCGAAGACCGCGCCGCCGCCGTCCGCCGCGAGTGTTTGGCGGCAAGGCGCGGCGCGGCGATGATGGATGCGACGACGCTGGGCAAGATAGACATTCGCGGTCCCGATGCCGCGACTTTTTTGGACATGATATACAGCAACAATATCCAAACACTGCAGCCGGGCAGGGCGCGTTATGCGATGATGCTGCACGAGACCGGCATGATTTACGATGACGGCGTTTGCGCGCGATTATCGGCGGAACATTTTCATATAACAACTTCAACCGGACATGCCGCCGGAGTGATGAACTGGCTGGAAGAATGGCTGCAAACCGAATGGCCGCATTTGCGCGTTTTTTGCACAAGTGTTACCGAGCAATGGGCGGTCATTACGCTGGCGGGACCAAAATCGCGCGAGATATTAAAAGCGGCGGGAGCGGATGATAACTTGACGGCGGATGATTTTGGTTTTATGCACATACGCGAAGGCGTTGTTGCGGGCGCGCCGGCGCGGGTTTTTCGCGTGAGTTTTTCCGGCGAGTTGGCTTTTGAGATAAATGTCCCGTCCCGTTATGGTTTGCATGTTTGGCGGGCGATACACCGCGCCGGTTTGCCGCACGACATTGCGCCTTACGGCACGGAAACAATGCGCGTTCTTCGCGCCGAAAAGGGCTATATCATAGTGGGGCAGGATTCGGACGGCACGGCGACTCCGGGCGATATGAATCTGGGCTGGATGGTAAAGAAAAAAGATTTCATCGGCAGGCGTTCGCTTTCGCGCCCGGATATGACAAAGGGCGGGCGGTATCAGTTTGTCGGCTTGCAAACGGAAGATGACAAAACGCCGCTGCCCGAAGGCGCATACTTGCTGGCGGACAAGGATGCCGCCTTGCCGTGCGATGCCGAAGGTTTTGTAACTTCGTCTTATCTCAGCGCGACATTGGAGCGCCCGATAGCATTGGCGATGATTAAGAACGGCTTGTCGCGAAGCGGCGAAATGCTTTATGCGGCATTGCCGGATGGCAGCCGACCGGCGGCGCGGATAACAAGCCCGGTTTTTTATGACAAAGAAGGAAAGCGCAGGGATGGCAACTGAAAAGCCAACGGCAAACTTCCCGCTGGACGGCGCCGCGGGCGGCAAAGTGCGCGGCATGCGCGTTATGGACATTTGCGCCAAAATAACCCTGCGCGGCAGAAGCGAAGATGCCGCATTTATGACAGCGGCAAAAAAGGCGCTCGGCTTTGCCCTGCCGGACAAAACCGGCAAAACAACAACAAGCGCGGCAAAAGCCAACGATGGCACTGGCGGGAGCATTGGCATTACGGCGTTATGTCTGGCGCCGAACGAGTGGATGTTGTGGGCGGCGGACGATGCTTGCGAATCATTGTTTGGCAGGTTGCAAGAATCGCTTGACGGCATTTTTTTCGCGGCGGTTGATGTGTCGGATTATTACGCCATCATCCGTTTGGACGGCGATAATGCCGAAGAAATGCTGGCATCCGGCTGCCCGCTGGATTTGTCAAAGTTGCAAACCGGCGATTGCGCCCAAAGCCATCACGGCGCGGCGCAAATCCTCCTCCATCGCACACTGGCCGGTTATGACATCCAAACCCGCATAAGCATGGTACCCCATTTGTGGATGCGTTTGGCGGTTGTCAATTGACATTTGTCAATTAACAGACGGATTTCGGGTTGTTATAACGCCATTAACCGTCATTATCGCGGTTTTGGGTTATTATCATTGCCGCCTCCAAGTTTGCGACAATATCCTTTTTCGCCCCGTTGACGGACGGCTCGCGGCACCACATAAGGCGGAGTTTCTGCACCTCTTTTTGCGACATTTTTATGCCACACATCTGCATAACCACCTTGTCTATTTCGTGCCGCGCCTTGTCCATCCATGCATAACCGCACGGCATAAGCGTTAACTTCTTAAGCCGTCCAATTTCGCTTTTGGCAATATGCAACGCCGCTTCATCAAAAACGGGCGGGGTTAATTTGGCGAGGTCGGCATTCCCCATCATTGACCGCCCCGGTTGTTGACGCATGCCAACAAGCCAACGCGATAGAAGTCCAAAGATGGAGTTAAACCACAGGCAATAAGCGGCGCGGGTTGCTTTCGGGGATTTTATAGCACACCAATTCCGCCCACCCATGCAAGATTCCGCCGTCATCGCGGCGGCAAGTGCTTGGGATGTTATTGACAACTCGCGGGGGATAAAAAGGGTTGATGATTTGCCAATCAATTCCGCCGCCGCCTTTTCGCACCCCACAACAACATTTCCCCGATGGGTCGGCTTAACAACAAGCGATTTTTGCTTCTTGCAGTCCGCCGCCCATAATGACATATTGGAATTATCGCCTTTCTTGGCAGGAGCAAACTTGAAAGCCCCACGCGGTTTATCGCGGAGATAACCAATCTGCGGATGGGTGGGACCGAAAACATCACCCATAGGCATAGTTTCAACGCCCATCCGTATATCCATCGCCGCCAGCCCTTTATGCTTAACTATGCCGCGCCCAATTGCCTCCGCAATAACCGCCGATTCATAATCGCGCACACCGCAAGCCCCCCAAGCAACGCCCCGCGTCTGTTTGATTATGCCGCCCGATGCATAAACATAATCTCCGATAGTCATATCGCCGTCCTTATTGACGGCTTTTATCGCCCTTGCTGTTTCGTGCGCGTCAATAAAATCACGCGGCAAGCGGTGCAGGTTTATAAACCGCACCTTGTCATCGCCGCCGTCCAGCGATTTTTTGGCAACTATCATCATCTCGCCCATATTGGTGTCATCGGACAAACTGCCATCTTTGCCCTTTTTCCCCAATTTGTCCGTTGCCATTCCAATGGCGGTTATGTCGGTGTAGTTTTGCAGGAGGTGGTCACGCATCGCCTGATAAGAAGCCGAAGCCGCCGCCGTCAAAGGCAATACCACCGCAACAACTCCACCATCCTTAAGTTTCTTGTCGGCAAGGTACATAAAAGCACTTGCCAGCCCGGCGTCCATATTGGCAAAAGACCTCCTTATCTGTTTTTTTAGGTTATCCATTGACGGCTTATCCATCAAGGAAATCCCCCCGCGGGTCTGGGTATAGGGCGGATTCATAATAACAAGGTCAAACGCGCCATCGGCGGAGCGAAAATCCGCGCCGACATCAGCGGATTTTATTATCCGCTTGCGCCCGATAGCCGTCCCCTTGCTTTGCTTAAGCAAGTCCATAACGGCTTCCGCTTTTATCAATTCCATAGTCCCGGTGCGCCCATTGTTAATCGGCAAACAACCAATTTGGTCGCTCTCATAATGGGCTTGCGGATACATTCCCGCCAAGCCAGAAGCGGTCATGTGCGCCGCTATGGGTTGTATGTCCGCGCCAATCAGGTTTTCTTCCATATACCGCTGGTGCAGGGATACAAGATTAGCCCCTTTCTCAACGGCACGGAGCCGCACCTGTCTATACGCCGCTTTGAGTAGGGACCCAGTGCCGCAAGCAAAGTCGGCAATTTTTAGGTCACGCCCATCATCGGGGATTATATTAAACGCCAACCCTGCCAACAATTCCGCAACCTCGCCCTTTGTATAAAAGGCATTGGTCTCTTTGCGGTCGGCGGCAAGGCGCGGAAACATTTGGGCTGTTATGTCCGACACCCCGACAAGTCGCAATTCATCAACCTTTTCCACTTGCCCCCGCAATCGCGCCAACATCTTATTGACAACGGCATTCCTCCCCTTAAGATGAGACAAGGAATCATAGGCAGGGTCAAAGATAGAGTCATAGTTGACCGCCAATATGTCATCCCATGCATTAAGCATACTGCCCAGGGATTTGCAATCATCCGGGTGTGAGAATTTAATCTCGCTTCCTCCGTCCGTGACCGCGCCATCGGGTCGGTCGGTTGCCAATCTTGACTGGAACCACACGGCGTTAAACCACATAAGCGCGGCAATCCTCATCGCCTTTTCGTTGTCGCATTCCGCTATGCGCTTGCCGATTTTTTCCATTATGGATGGCGGCAAATCCATAACCATATTGGCGGCAATGGAATTTATTTCCGTTGCCACTTTGTCGGCAACATATTGAATTCTCTCATCCGGCGTTGCCGACAATTCTATCGCCGCCGCCAAATCTTTCGCCGCGCCTTTGAATCGCCCTCCGTTTATTTCGCCGTGCGGATAACGAATTCCATCGGAGTATATGGCATACTCCAATTCTCCGCCATCTTGCAACCACTCCCGCATATCCGCCGCGCTATCCATCCGCCGCACTTCATAAGGCGGCATAACGGCAATCGCCGTCAAAATCTCGCGCCCGGTGTGGGTTTCTTTTTTGCCAAGCCGCGCAATGGCATCGCCGTCAACATCGCGGGTTTTGGCAAAAGCAACCTCCAAAGAAACCGGTTGCATATCGCGGGGATACACAATAATATCCCCCCGCTTGCCGCCCTCTATGGACTGATTTTTTTCGGCTTTGACGCGCCCTTTCCAATCGGGGCGCAAACCCGCCAACACCTCGCCAAGCGCGGTGTTAAATGTATGCTCGTGAGCAGTTTCTTTCGTCATTTTTGTTTCCGCCGTCCGGATACGGCTTTGTGGCATTCTACCAGAATGCTGGGGGCGGGAATGACCCGCCATTGCCGAAAGCGGGCGGGGTTATGTTCGGGCGGGGGTGTTTGTTGTCAGATAGTCATGGATGGTTTGATGCCATGTGTTCGGGGTTAAGATGGTGAAGGATTTGCCGGCGTTGCGGCGGATGAGGGCGGGGATGTTTTGTATCGCCGTTTGGGCGAAAGTGCCGCTTGTCAGGGCGGCGATGTCTATTGTTGCGACTCTTGTCATTAGCGATTGTGCGCCGTCTCCCGTTATGCTAATCGCCATTCGGGCGTGAGAGATATCCAGCATTGTCAGGCGGCTTTCGGCTTTTGCCAGCGCCAGCGCCGGGGATAATACTTCGGCATTGTCGGCGCGCAGCCACAACTTGTCCGGGGCGATGCGATAACATTCCGCGCCGCCGCTTTCGCGCACAATGCCAAAACCGCCCGCATCGGCAAAACCCAAAACCGCCAGCGCCGGCATTACCGCTTCGTCAAAATCCTGCCATCCCGCAAGTTGCCATGCGCCCGACAAGGCAGCCGGGTTTGCCGCCGATGGCGCAAAAGGCGCGATGGTTATTGTCGGTGTTTTTTGTCGCATTGTCTTATGCATTTTGGCGGCTGTTTGTCGGGTCGTAAAAACATTTCGGGCTGATGACCGCCCGCCACTCTTTGCCGCCGAGAATATCCGCCACGCGCACAACTTCGCCGCGCCGCGCTTTGCCGTTTTTGACAAATGCCAGCGCAATGTGCTTATTCAAAGTCGGCGAAAATGCCGATGACGAAAGCCATCCGTCGCCATGCGGATGATTCTTATTGTTGCCGTCATCATTCGGCAAAAAAACCAAAGAGCCCGCCGGTGCAGTTGTATCGCCGTCAGTTATCAAACCGACAAGCGCATGCCGCCTCGCATCTTGCAAAGCCGGGCGGCGGCGCAAAACCGCGCCGACAAAAGGTTTATCCGCCGCCAACTTGCCAAAACCCATATCGTCCAATGTTATGCGCCCGTCTATTTCCGCGCCGGTCGGATGCCCTTTTTCTATCCGCATTACGCCCATCGCTTCCGTGCCGTAGGGTTGCAAACCAAAAGCCGCCCCCGCTTCCAACACCGCCCGCCAAACCGCAAGGGCAAAAGCCGACGGCGCATATATCTCAAAAGCCAACTCGCCGGAAAAACTTAACCGGTGTATGCGCACGGGAGTGTCGTTTATGCGCCCCTCCGCCGCGGCATTTGGCGTCATTGCATTGATGTCAAAGCCGGTCATTACCGCCGCCAATAGCGCCCGGGAGTTTGGTCCGGCAAGAGCGAAAGCCGCCCATTGGTCGCTAATGCTTGATACATTTACGCGCAGGTTTTGCCACTGGGTTTGCAGCATTTTTTCGGCAAAAGCCAAAACGCGCGCGGCATTTGCCGTTGTCGTTGTCATAAAATAATCGCCGTCCGCTATCTTCGCCGTTGCGCCGTCATCCATCACAAACCCGTCCTCGCGCAACATTACGCCATAGCGCAAACGCCCGCTTTGTAAGTTGGCAAAATCATTAACATAAAGCAGGTTGAGAAGTTTGACGGCATCCGCCCCCTGCACCGCTATTTTGCCAAGCGTGCCGACATCAATAATGCCCGCCTTTTGGCGCGTATTATTAACTTCGCGATTGACTGCCGCTTGCATATCTTCGCCCGCTTGCGGATAATAACGCGGGCGCAACCACGCGCTTGCTTCTATAAATACCGCGCCGTTTTGCCGATGCCACCGGTGAATCGCCGTGCGCCGGACGGGGCGCAAATGCATCCCGCATTGCCGCCCGCTCATCGCGCCAATGCTGATAGGCATATACGGCGGGCGAAAAGTCGGCATTGAAACTTCGCCGCTTTTGCCGCCTTGCAGACGGGCGAGATATGCCGCCGTGTTCATCGCCGAAGTTTTGCCCTGGTCTATTGCCATTCCCGCCGTTGTGTATCGTTTGGCATGTTCGGCGGCGGTGTATCCTTCGCGATATGCCAAATCCATATCGGCAAGTGTGACATCGTGCTGCAAATCCAAAAACGCCTTCGGCGGTGTTTTGACATAATGACGCATCGGCATTTGTTGCCAATGCCATCCGCCGTCATCGTTTTCGTTTGACGGCAAAGGCGGCGCGCCTTTTGGTTTTGCGCCGATATTGGATGCGGCGGCTTTGGCGGCGGCAATGCCGGATAATGCCGCATCTTTTGATGATGCATCGCCGATAACGCCGCCCGCACAATGCATTATGCCGTCATTATTAACTTCCGGCACAAAACAATCGCGCATAATGTCGTGGCGCAACTTGCCGCCCCGCTGCATCCACAAATGCACAAGCGGATTCCACCCGCCGCTGACGGCAAGCAAATCGCAACTGATATTTTCCGCTTTGCCGCTGTCAATGTGCACAACCCTCGCACCCGAAACCCGCCGCCGCCCGAGTGCCGAAGCGACATAAACACCGCAACGAACATCCGCCCCCGCCGCCCGCAAAGATGCCATTGCAGCATCCGGCAGGGAAGGGCGGCTGTCTGTCACAAGCACCTTTGCGCCTTTGGCGGCAAGATCGCGCGCGCACAAAAGAGCGCTGTCGTTGTTGGTTGCGACAATGATATTTTTGCCCGGCAAAACCGCATAACGATTAAGATACATTCGCGCCGCATTGGCAAGCATTACCGACGGGCGGTCGTTGTTGGCAAAAACTTGCGGGCGTTCGGTTTTGCCGCTGGCGAGTATCGCCTGCTTTGCCCGCACGACAATAAGCCGCCGGTGCAAACTGCCGCCCGGTGCGGCGGTTTGGATAATGCCAAAAACCCGCTTTTCATAACTGCCAAAAACCATCGCCCGCTTTAACAAGCGGACATTTTTCATCTGCCGCAACTCGTCCAGAGTATCGCGCAGCCACTTGTCATTTTCGCCATCCGGCGGCAGGGATAACATCTGCCCGCCGAAGGCAAAATCCTGCTCGGCAACGACAACCGCCGCTCCGCTCCGCCCCGCCGTCAAAGCAGCCGACAAACCCGCCGCGCCGCCGCCGATAATCAATATATCGCAATAAGCATAAGTTTTTTCGTATTCTTTGTCATCGGCGGATATCTCCGCCCTGCCCATTCCCGCGGCGCGGCGAATGTATTTTTCGCAAAACATCCACCACTTTGTGCCGTGAAAAGGACCGATGAAAGTTTTGTAATAAAACCCTGCGGCGATGAAAGGCGAAAGCCATTCCGCCGCCGCATTGATATCAAAACGGACATTGGGAAAGGCGTTTTGCCCGCGCGCGCTAATGCCGTCATATACTTCGGCAGTGGTAGCCAGGGTATTCGGGGCATCGGTGTGTATCAATGCACAAGGTTCTTCGGCACCGGCGGAATAGATACCGCGCGGGCGGTGATATTTGAAACTGCGGGCGATGATACTCTGCCCCGCCGCCAGCATTGCCGATGCCAAAGTATCGCCGCGATATGCCGGCAGTGCCTTGCCGTCAAAAGATGCCCGCACCGGTTGCGCGCGGTCAATCCGCCCGCCGGAAGATAAGCGGTTTGTTGCTTTTGGCAGGGCGGCGGGTTTTGCTTTTGTGTTTGCAGTTTGCAAAACCGGCGCGGCATAATCGCCATCCGGCGATAACTTGTCATCTTCCGCCAAAAGCCCGATGTTGTTTGTGCTTTTGCCGTTGTCGGCTTCCGCCGCCGCCTTTGTTGTTTGCCAAAAGGCGGGGCGGGCATTGGTTATTTCGTGCGTTTCGGTATGGCGGGTTATGACCATCCATTGGCGGCAGCCGTGCACATGATGCCACAATTCCTTGTGTTCGCCGCGCGGGTTGTTGCGGACGAAAACATAATCCAGCCACTCCTGCATATCGCCGCTGTCATCATTCGGGCGCGCGACTTCGGCATCGCCGCCGTATGCAAACTCGCTTTCATAGCGCAAGCCGCAAAAAGGGCAGGGAAGTTCCAACATCGCAAGTAGTTTAGTGAGCGGCGGGGTTTGCGCCCGCGCCTTTTTCGTCTATGTGCACGCCGTTGGCAAAACGCTCCAAGTTAAAAGCGGCATTGTCATCGTGCGCTTTGTCATTTGCCATCGTCCATGCAAAACACCAGCCGCTCGCCGGAGTCGCCTTAAAGCCGCCATAACACCAGCCGCCATTAAGATACAACCCCGCCAGCGGCGTTTTGCAAACAAAGGGCGAGCCGTCCATCGTCATATCCACCGCCCCCGCCCATTGACGGATAATCTTCAAGCGCGAAGTCGCCGGTATCAATGCTTTGGCGCTTGCCAGAGTATCCTCGGCGATTGGCAAAGCGCCGCGTTTGGCATAAGAGTTATAGCCGTCCAAATCGCCGCCCATGACCAGCCCTCCCTTGTCGGATTGGCTGATATAACAATGCGCCGCGCCGAAAGTAATGACCGTATCCACAAGCGGCTTCAAAGGTTCGCTGACAAACGCCTGCAGTGTGTGCGTTTCCATCGGCAGGCGCAAACCCGCCATTTTGGCTATCATTCCGCTGTTGCCGGCGACGGCGATGCCGGTTTTTGCCGCGCGAATATCGCCTTTGGTTGTTTGGACGCCGCAAACCCCGCCGTCTTTGTCAAACAAAAAGCCGGTCATTTGGCATTGCTGAATGATATCCGCCCCCAAAGCATTGGCGGCGCGGGCATAGCCCCATGCTACGGCATCGTGCCGGGCAGTCCCCGCGCGCGGCTGGTGCAAGGCGGCAAGAACGGGAAAGCGGGCGCGCTGAGAAAAATCCACAACCGGCAAGCGGCGTTGCAGTTGTCCGCCTTCCAGAAGTTCGGCGTCAATGCCGCAACTTCGCATAATATTACCGCGCCGCCGGGCGGCGTCAATCTGCGCCGGGGAATGGCACAAGTTATAAATGCCGCGCTGCGACACCATAATATTAAAGTTGAGTTCGCGGCTGAGTCCTTCCCACATTTGCAAGGCGCGCTCATAAAACATTGCGTTGCCGGGCATCATATAGTTGGAGCGGATGATGGTTGTGTTGCGCCCTGTGTTGCCGCCGCCGAGGTAGGATTGTTCCACGATGGCGATATCGCGAATGTTGTGTTCTTTGGCGAGATAATAGGCGGTCGCCAGGCCATGCCCGCCGCCGCCGATAATAACAACTTCATACTGCTTTTTCGGCACCGGCACATCCCGCCAAGCCGCCCGCCACCCCCGGTTGCCGCCCAACCCCCGGAAAAAAACCCGAACTCCCGAATACCGCCCCATCACCAGGATTATACCCCGCCAAATCCGCCATTTCCACCCCCGCCAAATCCGCCATTCCCGCCCCCTCGTCATTCCCGCCCCTTTCATCATTCCCGCCTCCCCTGTCATTCCCGCGAAAGCGGGAATCCAAACCCTTGCCATTTGGCAATTTGCGCGATAGCGCAAACGGCGGCAAAGCCGCCGCAAATGGCAAAACCCTGAGTGCGCAAAAAGCGCACTCGTAATTAAAGCCCTGAAAGGGCGACCTGTTCATAGCACGGGGCAACGCCCCGTGAATCGGCGTATTAAACAAATAAGCCCTGAAAGGGCGACCGAAAATGACGGCGGCGAATGTCATAACGGGCGGGGTTTTGGCTTTGCGGTTTTTGCCGGGCTTTGCCCTGCAAAAGAATGGGA
>JBPCWZ010000202.1:0-6850 GCA_051009015.1 Gammaproteobacteria bacterium
ACTACGCCAAAACATACCTGACCGAACACCAAAACGCCAACCCCGCCGCCGCAACCTTAACCATGAATTGGCAAACCCCGGCAAAAATCCCCCCGCTAATCATCGGCGTCATTATCATCCCGCCAACAAACTAAAAGCCCCGAAAACCATCATTCCCGCAAAAGCGGTGCATTATTAAACCGTCTTACCGGATAACGCCCTGCTCGCGCAACTTTGCCCTTAATTCGTCCATGTCAAGGCGGTCGCCTTTGAGTGAATTGCAGGCACCGCAGAGGAGTTGTTTGTTTTTGCGGTCGTTTTGCCCGCCTTTGGAGCGCGGGATGATATGGTCTATTGTCATATTCCGCTTGTGAAATGATATTTCGCAACCGTTGCAAATGCCGCCCTGCTTGCCGTAGTGATAATCTTTGTCGCTCAAGTCAGGCGTTAAGTCAAAGTTATCATCGGTGCGGCTCGGAAGGTCGGTACGCAAGGCAACGCCGGATTTAACGCCATTAAGCAGCGGGCGATTATTGACAATGACGCGGGCGGCAAGCGCGCTGGCGTCAATGCCTATCCATTTGCGCCCCAACTTTTCGGCGGCTTCCAATGCCGTGCCACAGCCGCAGAAAGGGTCAAGCACAATATCGCCCGGGTTGCTTGACGCCGCAACAATACGCTCCAAAAGTGCCATCGGTTTTTGCGTCGGGTAGCCGGTGCGCTCCTTGGATGCGGAGGAAAGATAATTGATAATCCACCAATCCGCGAATGCCGTCCCCACCGTTTCGGTGCGGTAAACAATGCGGTCGTATTTCTTTTTCGCTATCTCGTCGCGCGCTTTCGCTTTGTTATAAACGATAAGTTGCCTGACGCCCTTTATGCGGTTGGAATCCCACCCCCGCTCGTATCTGGCGGCTTGCGGCGCAGTCGGGTCAAACTGCTTGTTGAAGTTATAGTCGTTGGTTTTGGAATAAAACAAGACGATATCCTTGTTTTTTTGGAAGTAGCGCGAGGCATTTGTCCACTTCCGGTAGCACCACGAAATTTCGTTGCGGAAGTTGTCCGCGCCGAAAATGGCGTCCATCGCAAGTTTGAGCGAATGCGACATTACCGTGTCGCAATGCAGATAAATGCTGCCGGTTTTCTTGAGTATCCGGCGCATTTCCATCAGGCGCACGCCCATATAGCACATATATGCCTTGTCGGCTTTGCCGCCCGTATAGCCCGCCGCTTCTATTACCGAATAAAGGGCGCGATGCTCCCCGCGAATCGTTCGCCACCACTCCTCTTTGATGTCGCCGTAAGTCCAGCGGTCTTTGAAAGATGCCCCCGCCGCCGCGCTGCCAAGCGGCGCGTCCCATTGTTTCTTGCTGTTGAACGGCGGGTCCAAATATATCAAATCAACGGAGGCGGAATTCATCCCGCGCATGACTTCAAGGCAGTCGCCGTCCTTGTCTTTCGTGCCGGTGAAAACCGTGCGGTTTTGGATGTTGGGCTGCATTTGCATCACGGGTATATCTGTCCACCGCGGGATTGGAATTCCATTGCTTTTTCTTCCATTCCTTTTGCCGCCGCCGCTTTCGGCGATATGCCGGCTTTTGCCGCGTGCTCGCGTATCTCCTGCGTGATTTTCATTGAGCAGAACTTGGGACCGCACATGGAACAAAAATGCGCCGTCTTTGCCGACTCTTGCGGAAGCGTCTCGTCGTGATACGCCCGCGCCGTGTCGGGGTCCAAACTCAAATTGAACTGATCCTGCCAGCGAAACTCAAACCTCGCCAGCGACAAGGCATCATCGCGCGCTTGTGCCGCAGGATGACCTTTTGCCAAATCCGCCGCGTGGGCTGCTATCTTGTAGGAAATAATGCCGGTTTTGACATCGTCCTTATTCGGCAAGCCCAAATGCTCCTTGGGCGTAACATAACAAAGCATCGCCGTGCCATACCAGCCGATTTGCGCCGCGCCTATCGCGGAAGTAATGTGGTCGTAGCCGGGGGCTATGTCGGTTACCAAAGGTCCCAATGTGTAAAACGGCGCGGCAAAACATTCGCTTAACTCGCGCTCCATATTGTCGCGGATTAACTGCATCGGCACATGCCCGGGTCCTTCTATCATTACCTGCACATCGTTTTGCCATGCTATCTTCGTCAACTCGCCAAGCGTGCGCAACTCGGCAAACTGCGCTTCGTCGTTGGCATCCGCTATCGCGCCCGGGCGCAAGCCGTCGCCAAGCGAAAAACTGACATCATAGGCGCGCATTATCTCGCATATCTCGCCAAAATGCTCGTATAAAAAACTCTCGCGATGATGCGCCAGACACCACTTTGCCATGATTGACCCGCCGCGCGATACGATGCCCGTCAGGCGCTTCGCCGTCATCGGCACAAAGGGCAGGCGCACGCCCGCATGGACGGTAAAATAATCCACCCCCTGCTCGGCTTGTTCCACCAGCGTGTCGCGGTATATTTCCCATGTCAGTTCTTCCGCAAGCCCGCCGACTTTTTCCAGCGCCTGATAGATCGGCACCGTGCCGACCGGCACCGGCGAGTTTCGCACTATCCATTCGCGCGTTTCGTGGATGTCTTTGCCGGTGGAAAGATCCATTATCGTATCCGCGCCCCATCTTGTCGCCCAGGTCATCTTTTCTATCTCCTCGCCGATGCCCGATGACACCGCCGAGTTGCCGATATTGGCATTGACCTTGACCAGAAAACTGCGCCCGATAGCCATCGGCTCCGCCTCGGGATGATTGACATTCGCCGGAATAATCGCCCGACCGGAGGCGACTTCGTCGCGCACAAATGCCGGTGTTACTTCGCGGGGAATGACCGCGCCGAAAGCATTGCCCGGATGGCTTCCATTATGATTTGCATCCGCATTGCGGTTTTGGTTTTCGCGCGCCGCGACAAACTCCATCTCCGGCGTGATAATCCCGCGCCGCGCATAATGCATCTGCGTTATGCATTTGCCGCCCGCCGCCATTCTCGCCGTGCGCTTGCCGGGGAAGGCGCCGCTTTTGGTTTTGGCTTCCGCTTTTGCACGGCGCGGCGAAAGGTTGCTGTCGCCCCTTTCTTCAATCCACTGCTCGCGCAACTTTGGCAGCCCCTGGCGGATGTCTATCTTTGCCGCCGGGTCGCTGTATGGGCCGGAAGTGTCATAAACCAGAAAGGGGCGGTTGGGGCGGCTGCCGTCTTTTGTTGTCGTCGGCGAAAGGGTTATCTCGCGCATCGGCACGCGCACGCGCCCGGCGGTAATGTGGGTTTTTTGCGAGCCGGACAAGGGCGCAAGCGCCAGGTCATCGGCGCGCGCCCGGTCGGCGGCAAAGGGTTGTGCTTTTTTGGGTTTTGACATTGTGCTGTTTCCTCCGCCGCTATTATACTCCGGCGCGGGTTTTGGCACTATGCGATGCGCACGCCCAACTCGCGAAGTTGCCTGTTATCCACTTCCGCCGGCGCGCCGGTCAGCGGGCAAATACCGGCTTGGGTTTTGGGAAAGGCAATGACATCGCGGATGGAGTTTGTACCGGCGAGCATCGCCGCGATTCTATCCAGCCCGAAGGCAATGCCGCCGTGCGGCGGCGCGCCCGATGCCAAAGCATTGAGCAAAAAGCCAAACTTGCGCTTTGACTCTTCTTCATCCATTCCCAGCGCGGCAAAAACCGCCAACTGCTGCTTTGGATTGTGAATGCGAATGCTGCCGCCGCCTATCTCCGCGCCATTGACGACCAAATCATAAGCGCGCGATAACAACTGCATCGGCGCTTTGGCAAGTTTGCTATCGCCGTCTTTGCCGTCTTCCTGCGGCGCGGTAAAAGGATGATGGACGGCGCGCAGGGTATTGTCATCGCCGCTTTCAAACATCGGAAAATCCGTCACCCACAACGGGCAAAAACCATCGGCGATTAAATTATGCTCGGCGGCAAGTTTGTCGCGCAAAACCGCCAATGCCGGATTGGCAACTTTGGCACTTGCGGCGACAAAAAATAAAATGTCGCCATCTTCCGCGCCGGTTCTTTTCAATGTTTGCAAAAGCGCATCTTCGGGCAGAAACTTCAATATCGGCGAGCGCAAACCGTGCGCGCCTTTTTTGACATCATCAACCTTAATAAAAGCCAAACCGCCCAAGCCGAGTTCGGCGGCGGCAAATGCCGCCAAATCATCGCTCGCCTTTCGCGCCATACTTGCCCCGCCGGGCAGGCGCAAAACCGCCACTTTGCCATCCGCCGCCTGTGCCGGTTTGGCAAAAACGGCAAACTCCACATTTGCCATAATATCGCCGACATCAATAATGCGCAGAGGGTTGCGCAAATCCGGGCGGTCGCTGCCAAAATCGCGCATCGCATCGTTGTATGTCATCCTCGGCAGCGGCAACTGCAGGGTAATATCGGCGGCGGCAAACATCCGCGCTATCATCCGCTCGGCAATATCCATCACTTCGCTTTCGCCGACAAAAGCCATCTCAATGTCTATTTGCGAAAACTCCAACTGCCGGTCGGCGCGCAAATCCTCATCGCGAAAGCAGCGGGCGAATTGATAATAACGCTCAAAACCGCCAGCCATCAACATTTGCTTAAACAACTGCGGCGATTGCGGCAGGGCGTAAAAAGCCCCGCGCCGCAAACGACTCGGCGACAAAAAATCGCGCGCGCCTTCGGGTGTCGCCCTTGTCAGCACCGGCGTTTCCACTTCAACAAAATGATTATCTTCCAAAAAACGCCGCGCCGCCGATGCCGCTTTGTGGCGCAGGCGCAGGTTGTTTTGCATCGGCGCGCCGCGCAAATCAACAACGCGATGGCGCAGTTTGACTTCCTCGCCCGGGGCGTCTTCGCCCGGGGCGAAAGGCGCGGGGGCGGCGGTGTTTAATATCCGCAATTCATCGGCGGCAACTTCAATCCTGCCGCTCGGCAGTTTGTTGTTTTCCGTCCCCTGCGGGCGGGCGCGGACGACACCGGCGGCGCGCAAAACAAACTCGCCGCGCACTTGTTCCGCTGTTTGGAAAATATTCTTTGACGCCGCGGGGTCGGCGACGATTTGCACTATGCCGCTGTGGTCGCGCAAATCTATGAATATGACGCCGCCATGGTCGCGGCGCGAATGCGCCCAGCCGCAAACGATTGCCCGCTCGCCGATAATGCTCTCGTCAATTTCGCCGCACAGATGCGTTCGCATAACCCGGCAATTATACACGCCGCCCGCATACACGCGCCATCCCTTGCATACCGTCCCGCCGCCCGTCATTCCCGCCGCCCTTTTTGTCATTGCCGCCCTTTTCGTCATTCCGGCGGAAGCCGGAATCCATCATTCCGTCATTCCCGCGCAGGCGGGAATCCATCGCCGCGAAGCGGCGCGCTATAAAAGCCCTGAAAGGGCGACCTGTTCATAGCACGGGGCAACGCCCCGTGAATCGGCATTATGAAACAAATAAGCCCTGAAAGGGCGACCGAAAACAATGGCGGCGAATATCAAAACGGGCGGGGTTTTGGCTTTGCGGTTTTTGCCGGGCTTTGCCCTGCAAAAGAATGGGACGCCCTTACAGGGCTTGATTAATTGGTAATGCCGTCACGGGGCGTTGCCCCGTGCTATGAACAGGACGCCCTTTCAGGGCTATGACAAAAGGAGATTCCGGCGTACGCCGGAATGACGGGGGGTTGCATAAAAAAAGGGCGGCATCTCTGCCGCCCCTTTTCGTCATTCCCGAAAAGGCGGGAATTGTAGGAGCATTGCAGTTGTGCTGTCTTTGCCGTATCGCCTTATGACAAGGTCTAACGCTGTGCGCCCACCAATGTCACGGGCATGCAAATCTGCCCCTGCATTTATAAGGGCAGATACAATTTCGGCAACATTGCCGTCCGCCGCACTATGCAGGAGGGTTAAACCCAAATCGTCTTTTGCGTTAACATCTGCCCCCGCCTCAATAAGAGCAAGCGCCGTGGCGATTTGACCTTCCAGCATCGCCTCGGTCTTTGCACGCTCCACAGATGACCCAAGGCCATGGTCAATAAACTTTTTGCCCATTTGGGCTGTCAATATCGCGTGATACAGGGGCGGAACAAGCGACGCGCCGAGTTTGGCTTTTGCGTTAACATTTGCCCCCGCCTTGATAAGGGCGAGCGTGATTTCGGCATGCCCGCCCCCGCCCCCTGCCGCAAAATGCAGGGGCGTCCAGCCGTCTTTGTCTTTTGCATTGACATCCGCCCCGCCGCCAATTAGGCGCTTGACTTCGGCGACATCGCCGTCCTCCGCTGCCTTATGCAACAAGGTTTTTCCGCCAAAAATGGCGCGCAAAAAATTAATCATCGTTGGATTCCTCCGTTTGTTGTTTTCTTTCGGCAAGTTGCGAGGCGATATTATATCGCAAACCGCCCCGTCAGATTCCCGCTTTTGCCGCTATCCGTTGATGGTCGCATTGACCGGGCTTGACAAGGGACCGCGCCCTGCCGTGTTTTCGTAAGCAATGCGGATATGGGCGATATTGTTGATATCCGCCGCCGTGAATGTCAGCGTAAAGCGCGAATGCCCGACGGTTGCTATCGCCCGTAGATTCCCGCTTTTGCCGATACTTCGTCATTCCCGCGAAAGCGGGAATCCAAACGCCGCCGCCATTGCGGCGGCACTTTGCGAGGTTGTCTTTGGCGGTTGTTTATGCTTGTCCGGGCGGGGGGACATTGACGCTTTGCGTCAATGTGTTGGATTCCCGCCTGCGCGGGAATGACGAAAGCGTGCGGCTAATGCGGGCGGCGTAAGCCGGTTGTTTTATACGAGTTGCACACTCGCGCCGAGTGCGCCGAGTTTTTGCGTCATCCGCCCGTAGCCGCGCTGAAGATGATAGATGCGGTCTATGATGGTATCGCCGCGCGCCGCCAAAGCGGCGA
>JBPCWZ010000203.1:0-4246 GCA_051009015.1 Gammaproteobacteria bacterium
GAATATGCCGAATGTTTTGCATGCGGCGATGGCGGATACTTTCCATCGGGGCATCGGCATCGGCGAAAGCCGCTTAGCGTTTTCGGGGCGGCACAACGGCAACGACAGGGCGGCGGGTTTCACTTACGATATGGGAAGTTTTGCCATGCGCACGGATTATATCCGCCTGCCGTCAAAACAAGACAGCGCGATATGGCTTGACACATACCGCTTTGGCGTAATGCCGTATATTAACGACGAAACCCGCTTCTTTGCCGGAGTGGATTCTTACCGCAATGCGATACTAGCCCTTGACATCAACGCCAAAAACCAGCACAGATTCGGCATAGCGGCCGGCGAAGGATACGCCGTCCAATACGAGTTGCGAGTGCGCTTATAGCGGCATCATCAAAAGCGGGCGGCAAAAACGCCGTTTTTTATCACAAGCCGCCCGCACCTTTTCGCCAAATATCAAAAGCGGGCGGCGATATTCAACTCGTCGCCGCCCGCGCCTTTTCATTCCGTCATTCCCGCCCATTCCCCCATTCCCGCGAAAGCGGGAATCTCCCAAACCATCGCCGCAAAGCGGCGCGTTATCAAAGCCCTGTAAGGGCGAAATGTTATAGCACAGGGCAAAGCGCGAAAGCGCGCCGCCCTGTGTTAGCGCACCCCGACAATTAAAGCCCTGTAAGGGCGACACCATTCCCGCCGCCATCTTTTTGCGCCGCCCTTACAGGGCTTGATACATTTATCATGCCGATTCACGGGGCGTTGCCCCGTGCTATAACATGCCGCCCTTACAGGGCTTTTTATTCGGCGGCGGCAAATGCCGCTATGCTTTCGGCATCGGCAAACTCGCCCAACTGCTTGCGCTTGATATTGCCATCGCCGTCCAGCAAAATGCTAAAAGGCAAAAGCCCGGCTTTGTTGCCGTTTGCCTGAAAGTAATAAAAAATGTCAAACTTCGCCGAATAGAGCGGATAATCCACCGGCACTTTTGCCAAAAACACACTTATCAAATCGCGCCCGTCGGTCGTAATGCCGACAACTTTGACATTCGGCAGCCGCCGCGCCGCTTCGTCAAAAAGCGGCATTTCTTCCACGCAAGGCGCGCACCATGTCGCCCAGAAGTTAATCAATATATCGCCGCCGCCCGGGTTTATCTCCGCCAGCGATATATTACCGCCCCCGATATCGGCAAGTTGCGCGCGCATAATGTCAAAAGCGGGCGGTTTGTGATTTTTGTGGTCATGCCCGCCGCCGTGTTGTTGCCACAAAAAAGCGGCGGCGACAAAACCGGCGGCGGCGCACAATACCGCAACGGCGATAATGTGTCTGTTATTCGGTTTTGCGGTTTTTTTAATGGTCGTCGTTATGATTGTGATAACCGCGCAACTCAATATACAAAAGCCGCTGCTCTTCGTCAAGAATCGCGTTTTGGCGCAAATGCGCCGACAAATGCGCATAACGCACAAGCGCCCGCAGTTTGCCTATCGTGCCGAGAATGGTAAGCATTTGCAAGTCATCGCCTCCCCCTTCGGCAAAAAACGCGTCCAGCCGCTGCTCTTCTTCAATCAATGCCGCGCCGTAAGCGCGAGATTCTTTTTGCATTCTTGCAAACAAATCCCGCGTTTGCCGCAACTGCAAAGGAGTCAATTGCAATTGTTCCGCAAACTCCAAAACATGCTTTGGACCGGCAAACCCGTTAAGTTCCGCCGCCAAAGCATCGCCTCCCCCTTCGCCTTTTTGATAGCGCGTTGTTTCGGCGGCGGATAGCGCCTTAATAGCGCGGGTTTCCAGCCCCGCATAATCCGACTTCGGCGGCGCGCAAGCCGCCAAAAAAGCCGCAAAAACACACAACAAAAGCGGCGAAAAAAACCGCATTACAAAAGCGGCACTATCAAAAGCGCGACAATGTTGATAATCTTTATCAGCGGATTGACCGCGGGACCCGCCGTATCCTTATACGGGTCGCCGACCGTGTCGCCTGTTACCGATGCTTTGTGCGCTTCGGAACCTTTGCCGCCGTGGTTGCCGTCTTCTATGTATTTTTTGGCGTTATCCCATGCGCCGCCGCCCGCCGTCATAGATATGGCGACAAACAAGCCGGTAACAATGGAGCCGATAAGCAAACCGCCCAAAGCAGTGGGACCGAGAATCAAACCGACCGCAACCGGCACGACAACCGGCAAAAGCGAAGGCAGCATCATCTCTTTTATCGCCGCTTTTGTCAATAAATCCACGGCGGTGGAATATTCCGGTTTTGTCTCGCCGGTCATAATGCCCGGCAACTCGCGAAACTGCCGCCGCACTTCCATCACAACCGCCCCCGCCGCGCGCCCGACCGCTTCCATCGCCATCGCGGCAAACAAAAAGGGAATAAGCCCGCCGATAAACAAACCGATGATAACCATCGGGTCGGACAGCGAAAACTCGGTCGCTTCGCCGGTCGCTTTTTCCAATGCGCTGGCATAATCGGCAAACAATACCAAAGCCGCCAATGCCGCCGAACCGATGGCATAACCTTTTGTTACCGCCTTTGTCGTGTTGCCGATGGCGTCCAGCGGGTCGGTAACCGCCCGCACTTCGTCCGGCAGTTCCGCCATTTCGGCAATGCCGCCGGCGTTATCCGTAATAGGACCATAGGCGTCCAAAGCGACAATAATGCCGGTCATGGAAAGCATTGAAGTCGCCGCGATGGCAAGCCCGTACAGACCTGCCAGAAAGTAAGATATGGCAATGGCGGCGCAAATAAGCACAACCGGCGCCGCGCAGGATTTCATCGCGACCGCCAAACCGGCGATGATGTTTGTCGCATGTCCGGTTTCGGATGCTTTGGCGACTCCGCGCACCGGGGCAAAGGCGGTATCGGTGTAATACTGCGTTACCGCCGTCATCCCCGCCGTCAAAACCAAACCGACAATCGCGCACAAATACAACGGCAAAAAGTCCAGAGAATCGCTCGCCGCCGCGGCAAAAGTGGTGACAGGCACAAACAACGCCGCCGCCGCCAAACTCGCGATAATCAAGCCGCGGTACAAAATATTCATCAGCGGGCTGCCGCTATTGAGTTTGGCAAGCACGCCGTCTATGACAATGACAACCGGCTTAAACGGCAAAAGCACGCCGCCGATATCGGCGCGGGTGAAGATGCAGCCGACAACCGAAGCGATAATGGACGCCGCCCCCAGCATTAGCGGATATACCACCGCATATTCGTCGCCGGTAAAAAGCAGCGCACCGGCGAGCATTGTTACAATAATCGTAACGGCGTAAGTTTCAAACAAATCCGCCGCCATTCCGGCGCAATCGCCGACATTATCGCCGACATTATCGGCGATGACCGCGGGATTTCGCGGGTCGTCTTCGGGAATGCCCGCTTCCACTTTGCCGACCAAATCCGCGCCGACATCCGCGCCTTTGGTGAAGATGCCGCCGCCCAAACGGGCAAAGATGGATATCAAAGACCCGCCAAAGCCCAAGCCGACAAGCGGATGGACGATATCGCTAATGTCGGCATCGGCTCCCGCCTGAGTGCGCAACATCAAAAAATAACCGGCAACGCCAAGCAAACCCAAACCGACAACCAATAAGCCGGTTATCGCCCCGCCCTGAAATGCCACAGCCAAAGCCGGATCCACGCCGCCTTTTGCCGCCTCGGCGGTGCGGACATTGGCGCGCACGGAAACATGCATGCCGATATAACCGGCGGCGGAAGAAAGCACCGCGCCGACAACAAAAGCAAAAGCGGTATGCCAATCTATCAGCGCGCCGATGATGGCAAACAACACCGCGCCGACAACGGCTATCGCTTTGTATTGGCGGTTCAGATACGCCTGCGCGCCTTCCTGCACGGCGGCGGCGATGGCGCGCATGCGCTCGTTGCCGGTCGGCAAACTCAATATCCATCGTGCCGACAGCGCGCCATAAACCAAAGCGCCAAAGCCGCACAAAACCACAAGCAAAAGTGCCACATTCATCGTCAAATCCCTCCGGGAAAACAAAAAACCGCTATTCTAACCGATAAACCGGCAAAACAAACCGCCTCTTTCGTCATTGCCGCCCCCCTTGTCATTCCGGCGTACGCCGGAATCTCCCAAACAGACGGCGGCAACAACGGAGATTCCGGCTTACGCCGGAATGACGAAAAGGATTATTGGCCGGGCGGGGTTGACAGGATGCCTATTACGCCGGGGGTGTTTATATTGGGGCTGCGGATGATGAAAGTTTTGTTGGCGTTGTTTGGCAGGGCAATGTTGGGCGATTG
>JBPCWZ010000204.1:0-5746 GCA_051009015.1 Gammaproteobacteria bacterium
CCGGTGCATAACCCGTCCGGCAAAGATATAAAACCGAAAGCCGGCGACATCCACAATATCACTTCCTCGCAAAAACGCGACAAGTGCGCCATCAGCATCGCCGCCGCCGATGCAAACTCAATGGCAAAATCGCGCGCCGATACCGCATCGGCGGCGTTTTGGCACACGCCCTCAAAACCCAGCGCCGCGGCAACCCGCGCGCGGTCAATAGGATAGCCCACGCCCGCCAAAGCCCCCGCGCCAAGCGGCATTATGTTCAGCCGCCGCCGCCCGTCCGCCAGCCGCCCGATATCGCGCGCCAGCATATCGTCATACGCCAGAAGATGATGGGCGAATGTTATCGGTTGTGCAGGTTGCAAGTGCGTCATCCCGGGCATTAACACCTTCGCATGTTTTTGCGCCTGAGTCAATAACGCCCGCCGGGCATCATACAACTCTTCGCACAAAGCATCCGATTGTTCGCGCAGCCACAGGCGAATGTCGGTCGCTACCTGGTCGTTGCGCGAGCGGGCGGTGTGCAGTTTGCGCCCGGCATCGCCGATGATATCCGTCAGCCGCTTCTCAATATTGAGATGCACATCTTCATACTCCTCGCGCCAAACAAACTTGCCGGCGCGGATTTCCTTGCCGATTTGCAAAAGCCCGCGCCGGATGGCGGCGGCGTCTTTTTTGGCGATAATCTTTTGCGCCGCAAGCATTTCGGCATGGGCGATTGATGCGGCAATGTCTACCTCCGCCAGCCGCCAGTCAAAACCGACCGATGCATTAAAACGCGCCGCATCGCCAAGCGGCGCCGCCAGCCGTTTGTTCCATCCCCCTTTTTTTGTCATACTCCTTTTATCCCCTGTTATCCCCGGCTGTGCGCCCATTTTATCAGCGCATGTTCAAAATCCCTAACCGCGCCGCCGCGCTGATTGACAATGCTGACAAAAAAGAGTTCCCCCCCGTTTGCGCCGCGCAAAAAACCGGCAAGAGCGCGCACATTTTTTAATCCGCCGGTTTTCAGATGCCCGTTGCGGCGGTAGGGTTTTTGCGCCAACCTGCGGCGCAATGCGCCATCAACGCCGAGAATCGGCAAAGATGCGATAACTTCGGCGCGCATCGGGTTTTGCCAAACATCCGCCAAAACGCCGCCCATGCCGCGGGCGGTAATGCGCGTTTTTCGCGACAAGCCGCTGCCGTTGTCAATATTCCACCCCCTTGTATCAACTCCCGCCGCCGACAACTGCCGCATCATTTCGGCGCGCGCCGACGGCAAATCAAAAGGCGGACCCTCGCCGACGGACAAAAACAAATGACGGGCGATGAGATTGTTGCTGTGCTTGTTCATCGCATAAACCAACTGCGGCACGCGCAAAGACCACATCGCCGCCAAAGGTTTTGTTTGCGGCGGGGTTTTGCCGCGCCGCCATTTGCCATTCCATTCTCCCCCCAAACGCCGCCACAAAGCAGACCAGACACCGGCGGCATGCGCGGCGGGGTTTTGCGGGTGCACGGTAAATTGCACTTTGCATCTCCTGCCAAAAGCGCCTTTCAGCGTTAGCGTCAATGCGCTGTCGCTTTTGCCGTCGCCGCTGTAATGTTCCCTTGCCGCGCCGGGCCAGCGGCATTTGCGGCGGGCGGTTTTCAATGCGGTACGCACGACAAAGTTGTCATTCGGCGGCGAAGTATAAACGCGCACGCCCTTGCCGCCGGATGCGACAACAACCTTTTGCGATTGAAAATTCACCCCGGCGGCAAAAGCCCCGGCGTTATACGGCTGCCTTCCCGCGCCGTCAAAAACAAACGGGTCATGCGGCGGCACATCAAAATAACCGCCGTCAATAATCAAATCGCCGTTGATTTTTTGCACTCCCAAATCGCGCAGTTGATTGAGCAGATGCAGAAAGTTGTCCACGGTAATATGCGGGTCGCCGCCGCCGACAAAATACAAATCGCCATTAAGTTCGCCTTTTTGTATCGCGCCGGTATAACGAAACCCGGTGCGAAACAAATGCCTGCCGCCGTGCTTGTTTATCGCCGCCCAGCCGGTAATGAGTTTTATCACCGAAGCCGGATTAAGCGGCAAATCCCCGTTATGCGCCACCATCGGCGCATCATCCCCCGCCCGCTGAATCCAAACCCCGACATTTTCCGGCTTAACGCGATACTTATGCATCAACGCCAAAACATCCTCTGCCGCCCCGACCGGCGCAACCGCCGGATAAAAGCAAAACAGCGCGACAATTGGCAATAATGCCAATCTCAACAATAAGGGCACAACCGCAACCCGTTACGAATAGGTTCTGCGCTTGGCCTTATCTATTGCGATGGCGGTATCCTCCGAAGTTTTCGGAGTGTATCGCCCATTACTCGCCAACCCTTGCAGACGAACCGTATCCCAAGTTGCCAAGCATTGAAAAACCGCAACGGGAATTTTTGGGCGCTTGTTGATGCGGGAAGCATCGCGCCCCATGTCGTCCCAAAAAGCACGGATGTTCTCAACGCGAGGCATGAATTTTTTGGCATCGTATTTTTCCGCCAAAACCATAAGTGCCTGTTTCTTCTGGTCATCGCCCAAATCCAGAGTGCCGACAACCGCCACCGCATTTTGCGGTTTCACCGGAGGACGCAATCCGCCCAACTCCCGCCGGACGGTTTCATAACCGCCCTCATCAACAAGCGCCGAAAGCACTTTTTTCAGATTCTTTTTCTTCACAATTCCTCCTGCTCGTGCCACAAGCCCAAACGCTCCATAATATCCTGGGCGATAGGGCGAAAAATTTTCAGGTATTTCGTCCCCAGGTATCCCATTTCAGGGGTCGGCCATTTCTCGAATCCCGCTGCTTCCTCCATTTCACCGGCGAATACATGCCACCCATACTTCGCCGCCTTGCGACGAATGCTCACACGCTCTTTGTTTTTGGCCGCGGTGCTGGTGCCGATATAATTAATCAGCACCCCGCATATTTGTATGTCGTGGCCATCGGCGTCTTTCTTAAAATCTTCAAGCGATTGTCGCAATAGCGGGAAGCCAATAGTAGCGAGATACGCTGTCTTTGCCGGAATAAGAATGTAATCCGAGGCGCGATACGCCGCCCGGGTAAGCACCGACTCCGTCGGCGCACAATCAATCAATATCAGTTCCCTGTCGCCCTTGTGCTCGTTAACAAAATCCGCCAAAGCACGCTCCTTCGTCTCCTGCAAAGGACGAATCAATGTGTCCGCGAAAGCAAAATGCGACGGAATAAGAAGTCCGCGCGTATCATCCCCGGTAGGGATGCGCCAACGACGCAAACTGGCTGCAACTTTATCCCTGTGCATTTTCTCCCCATCCCCCGAGTAAGAGCAAAAAACATCAGCGATGGACTTTCGCTCCATCTTCGGGTCCATGAATGTCCTATATTCCCATTTATCCATCAGCCCCTGGGTCAGGTTCGCCTGCGGGTCAAGGTCAATCGCCAAAACCTTCAGCCCCATGCGAACGGCATAATCAGCCAGCAAAGCCGTAACCGTTGTCTTGCCAACCCCGCCCTTAAGGTTGATAACCGACACCACAACGGGGCCATCGCGCTTTTTGCGCTCTTCGGGTTTTGTGGCGGCGGTTTGGTCTGCCATCGGTTTATTATATCGCCTTTTGCGCCAATGCTGCGCCGCCGCCGAAACTTAAGGGGGGTGGTTGTTCTCCGCCCGGGGTTATTTGGACGGCGCAATACTTAAACTCCGGTATCTTGCCAAACGGATCCAAAGCCGGATTTGTCAGAATATTCGCCGCCGCTTCGTAATAGCAAAAGGGAATGAAAACCGCGCCGACCGGCACATTGCCGTCCGCCCGCGCCGCCAAAGATACCGCGCCGCGCCGCGATGATACCGTCACCATATCGCCCGCCGCATAGCCGCCTTCCGCCATATCGTCCGGATTCATGGATACCGTCGGCAAAGGTTCCAATGCGTCCAAAACGCCGCTGCGCCGCGTCATCGCGCCGGTGTGCCAATGCTCCAACTCGCGGCCCGTTATCAGCACAAAAGGATAATCGCCGTCCGGCAACTCCTGCGCCGGGGCAAAACGCGCCGGTACAAAACGCCCCCTGCCGTCCGCAGTCGGAAAACCTTCGCGGAAGATAACCGGCTCGCCGGCATCGCCCTCTTGCAAACACGGATATACAACCGAATGCTCATTTTGCAAACGCTCCCAGGTAATGCCGCCAATGCTCGGCATCGCCCGGCGCATCTCGTCAAAAACCCGCGCAACGCCCGATTCTTCGCCCGGATAATCCCATTCCAAACCCAAACGCCGCGCCATCTGGCAAATAATCCACAAATCCTGACGGGCATCGCCCGGCAAATCCAGCGCGCGGCGACCCAATTGCACCATCCTGTCGGTATTGGTAAAAGTGCCCGTCTTCTCGGCAAAAACCGATGCCGGAAAAACAACATCGGCAAGCGCCGCCGTCTCGGTCAAAAAGATATCCTGCACCGCCAGCATCCGCAAACGCGCCAAACCCTCGCGGGCATGCGCCGCATGCGGATCCGACATCGCCGGATTCTCGCCCATGACATACATGCCCAATATCTCGCCGCCCGCCGCGGCATTGATAATCTCCACTACCGTCAAACCCGGCTCGCCGCTCAACTTGCAACCCCACAAATCTTCAAAACGCGCCCGCACGGCATCGTCATCCACGCGCTTGTAATCGGGAAACACCATCGGTATCAAACCGGCATCCGATGCGCCTTGCACATTATTCTGCCCGCGCAGCGGATGCAAGCCGCAGCCGTCTCGCCCGATATTGCCGGTCAGCATCGCAAGGGCTATCAGGCAGCGGGCGTTGTCCGTGCCGTGCGTGTGTTGCGATACGCCCATCCCCCAAAAAATCATCGCCCGCGCCGCGCCGCCGTATAACCGCGCCGCCGCGCGAATGACATCGGCGCTTACGCCGCAAATGGGCGCCATCAACTCCGGCGAACATTTTTCCACTTGCGCTTTTAGCAACCCGGCGTCTTTGGTGCGCGCGCGCATAAAATCTTCGTCCGCCATTCCTTCGGCGATGATGACATGCATCAGCGCATTGACAAAAGCGACATCCGAATCGGGCTTTATGCGCATATCCATCGCGGCGTGTTCGGCAAGGGCGGAACCGCGCGGGTCTATGGTTATCAACTTGACGCCGCGCGCCGCCGCGTTTTTCATCATCGTCGCCGCTACCGGATGATTCACCGTCGGGTTTGCGCCGATGATAATGGCGACTTCGGTTTTCAACACATCGGAAACCTGATTGGAAACCGCGCCGGAACCAATGCCCTCCAGCAATGCGGCAACCGATGACGCATGGCACAACCTCGTGCAGTGATCCACATTGTTGCCGCCAAAACCGGCGCGCACTAACTTCTGAAACAAATACGCCTCTTCGTTGCTGCCCTTTGCCGAGCCGAAACCGGCAAGCGCGCCCGCGCCATTCTCATCCCGTATCCGCCGCAAAGCATTACCGGCGACATCCAATGCTTCGTCCCATTCCGCCTCGCGGAAAACTTCGCGCCAGTCATCGGGGTCTAACATCCTTTGCGGGTCTTTGGCAACGCCGCTTTTGCGTATCAGCGGTTTGGTCAGCCGGTGGCGGTGGCGGGCATAATCGCCGCCGAAACGCCCTTTGACGCACAACCTTGAATGATTTGCCGGACCATCGCGCCCTTCGGCATAAAGAATGCGGTTGTCGCGAATGTGATAAGTGGTTTGGCAACCTACGCCGCAATAGGGGCATAGCGAAGA
>JBPCWZ010000205.1:0-3115 GCA_051009015.1 Gammaproteobacteria bacterium
GCGCTTTGCGCACTCTGCGGTTTGCCATTTGCGGCGACAAGTCGCCGTTTGCGCTATCGCGCAAATGGACAAATGACAAGGGTTTGGATTCCCGCTTTCGCGGGAATGACGGTTGTTTGTCATTGCCGCGTCTTTCCAATGCCGCCATTTCATAACTGCCGCCTTTTGGGCGAAAGCGGGAATCTAATGGCGGGATATCGTCCATTGCCGCATTTGCCGTCAGGGTTATAAACATTGTGGAAAATGTCGTAATGCGGGTTGTTGTGCTAATCGCCGCCATCGTCATCGGGGTTTCGGTAATAGCCCCCGCCATCGTTGTGGTTGTGCGGGTTGTTAGCGTTGTGGTTACGCTAATGAATTCCTCGCTACCTTCCACAATGGTTAGTGTGTATGTCCTAACTTCATCAGGGAAAATATCAAATCTCTGCCTCAGTAGAGGCGGAGTATCGGTTTCTATTACCCGCCCTTCCAATTGATTATTAACATCCAAGTTCCTCGTAGTTGTTATAACTATTGGACGAACTACTTCCGGGATAGACGGCAAGGTAACCAGATGTTTAATCGTTGTTGTTACGACAGCATACAAATTCGGATAGTCAATACGAACTGTAAAAAACGCGCTTGCCATACGAGTTGCCATAATCGTCGGCGTTTCTATTGTCGTCGTTGTCCTTACTTCCGCCGCCGTCATTCTTGTCGTTGTCGTTATCGCCGCCGCCGTTATTGCATTCGTTATCGTCAAAAGCGGCGTTATGATAGTTCTTATCGGCGGGGCGGTTGTTGTCGCAACCGTCACAATCCGCTGTGAATATTCCCGCGATACCGCCGCAAACATATCGGGGGCAAAGTTTGCGGCATCTTTTCGCGCTTTTGTTTCGCCGATGGTATGTGCATATACGACATTGCCGCCGTATCTTTTCGCGCCATCATCATAAAACACGCCAAGATGCAAAGCGGGAATCGGCGTCAGTTCCACGCCATAGCGTAATCCGTCATCCGCTTTTGTGCTTCGCTTGCCGTCAAAGTTGTAATAATCCATCGCCAATCTTACGGCGGCAAAATCCAGCGCGTTTATCCGCAGTTTTGCGTCAAAACCCTGACGCGAAAAAGCGGCAAGAGTGCTATTGACATTCTGCTCATCCGTTAGTGGCAAGTAATAGTTTGCCGCAAAGTTAGCCCGGACATGCTGCACTTCGCCGCCAAAGCCAAAGCGGGAAAAGCCGCCGTAATCGCCATTTTCATAATCCAAGAAAGCATTTGCGCCAAAAAGCGCGCCTTTGTCTATTTTGCGGTAGAAAACTCCGGCATTAAGCCCCGTGCTTTGCTCCTGCCCCGCATAGCCGCGAAGTTGCCAGCCAAAGGCGCGATTATCCGCCTTGTCAAAACTGCCGATGAAGTTTATGCCGATATTGTCTTTTCTGCCGCCCAAGCCGGTTTGCACTTGCACTTCCGCTTTTTTGACGGCGGCAAAGTTTTCGCTAATGGCGTTTTCCGCCTGTGTCGCCAATGTGCTGTCTATCGCCGCCAAAAGCCGCGCCTGTTGTTGTTTGCGGAAGTCGGCAAAGCCGCCGCTTTTCGCCGTGTAGGAAATGGAAGTTTGCGGAAGTTGTTGCGCCGATGTCTTGTCGGCAAAAGTCAAAGTGCAAAAGCCGCCAACGATTAAGGCAATGACGGCAAAAGCCGTTTTGCCAAAGGTCTCAGCCGTGCGCCGTGCGCCGTGCGCCGTGCGCCGTGCGATGATAAATGACAAATGTCAAACATGCCCGCAAACATGCCAAACATTATAAACCAAAAAAAGCCCGTTTTGCCAAACTCGCCAAAAAAAATCCGCCGCCGTGCAAAAAAACCACCATTGCCTATTTTCGTCATTCCCGCCAAATTCCGTCATTCCCGCGAAAGCGGGAATCTCCCAAACTATCGCCGCCATAGGCGGCGCGGTATAAAAGCCCTGTAAGGGCGAAATGTTATAGCACGGGGCAACGCCCCGTGACTCGGCATTATTACGGATATAGCCCTGTAAGGGCGACACATTCTTTTGCAGGGCAAAGCCCGGCAAAACCATCAATATACAAACAACCGCCGCCATTGTTGTGTGTCGCCCTTACAGGGCTTTTATAACGCGCCGCTTTTGCGGCGATGGTTTGGGAAATTCCCGCTTTTGCGGTAATGACGGGGTGAGATAGTGGCGGGTTATGTTGTTGGTTGTTCTTCGCTCAGGCGGCGTTCGGCGCGGAGGACTTCGGGCATTTTGTTTAGCGCGATTAATAATGCTTCCAAAGCGGCGAGGTTTGGCACTTCCACTATCATCTCCAAAATGATGGCGCTGTGCGCCAAACCGCCGCCGTCAAAATTGCAGGTAACAATGTTGATATCGCGCTTGCTGATGGCGCCGGATATGCCGGTGATTAAACCCGGGCGGTTGCGGCATTCCAGCGTTATCGCCGAAGAATACAACCGCCGCCCCGGATTGTCGTGCCATGCGACTTCTATCCATTTTTGCGAGCGGCGGTTGAGTTTTGGCACCGTCGGGCACAGCGAAGAATGCACAACCAGGCCGTGGTCTTTTTTCAGCACGCCGATAATCGGCTCAAACGGCAGCGGGTTGCAGCAGGTTGATAACTTTATCGCGGCGTTGCCGCTTCCCGCTATAAGGAGCGGGGCATTTTTGCCGCCTTTGCCGGTTTGCCGTCTTGCCAAACCGCGCGCGGCGATATCGGGCAGTATCTTCCCCAAGCCGAGTGCCAGATACAAATCCGCCCGCCCGGCCAAGCCATTACCGCCCAGAAAAACACGCCAATCTTCGGGGGCGATATCGTCTATCGTCATCGCAAGTTGCCCGAGCGATTTTTTCAGGAGTTTCTCTCCCAGCATCGCCGCGCCTTCCCTGCCCGCCGCGTTGATATGGTTGCGAATGTGCGAGCGGCTGCGCGCGGTTTTGGCATAGTTCAGCCAGTGCGGCAGCGGCGATATGTCCGGATGCGTTTCTATATCCACCTGGTCTCCCGTTTTGAGTTGCGTAGCCATCGGCATTTTTTGCCCGTTGATAACCGCCCGCTCGGCATGGTCGCCGACATTGCTGTGAATGATATAGGCAAAATCAAGCGCCGTTGCCCCG
>JBPCWZ010000206.1:0-4775 GCA_051009015.1 Gammaproteobacteria bacterium
CCTTCGCGGCGCAAAAGGTCGGCATATTCGGCATCCCCTTCTTTCCAGTAATAAGTGTAAAGCGCAACTTCCAAATGCCATAACTTTGGCACAGTCCGGTATATCGCACCCGGCGGACCATCGCGCCCGGGCAAAAAACGCTTCTCGCCCAAATATCCCTCAAAAACATAAAAGGCGTCATTCGGCGGCAAAAAGCGCAAAGCATAATCAACATCCCGCGCCCCTTCGGTAATATCCTCGGCGGCAAAAAACCCGCCCGATGTCTCTCCGGTTTGCGTCAGCCATCCTATTGTCCTTGCCGTCATCACCGAAGCGGCGCGGTGGCGTGTTTGTTTTCGCCGGTGCGGATATAACTCGTTGGAATACAATGCGACATCAACCGCCGCCGGTTTTCCGGCGACAAATGATTCGTCATCATTAATAAGATAGGAGCGCAAATAGTTGTGCTGCTGCAGTATCATCGCCACCGGTTTTTCATTGTGAAGGGCGATATACACCGCAGTGTAATGATCCAACTGATGCCAATCTTCGGCATCGGCGGCGAAGTTTGCCGCATCGCGCAAAAAACCGCCAACGCCCGCCGGCAAACCGGAATGACGAAAAACAAAATGATAGGACAAAAAAGTCAGCGGCGTTTTGCCAATGCCGGGCAAATCCAAAACCGCATTATAAACGCCGCCATAACCGGCGGGCATCGCGCTTTGTTTTTTCGGCGAATGCACAAAAAGCGCCCGGGCATCATTGCGGTGCGCGTTTAATGTTTTGGCATCCGGCGATATTATGCGCATTCCTTCGCCGGTTGTCAAATGCCCCGCGGCGATATAATCGGCGTAAAAATCCAAAGGCCCGTTATTGACATCCGCCAGCGGCGAAAGAAACAAACGCGGCTTATGACGCGCCAGCAACAAACGCTCCCGCGCATTCGGCGGCACCGGCGACAAACTTGCGCGGATGTCGTCAAACCCTTCAAACTGCGAAAAGTTGCCGCCTTCGCCGCAACCGGCAAGCACAAAAGCCGCCGCGGCAACAAGCCCAAACCTGCAGATGCGGGCGGTGTTATATTTTTGCATGCCAAAGTATTATAATCGCGCTATGCTTGCCGCCGAAATCGCCGCCGCCGCCATCAACCGCCGATTGAGCCCCGAAGTCAAAGCCGGGCTCGCGCAACATAGCGGGCGTTTTGTCGCCTTGACATTGCCCGGGCAGCGCATGGTTTTTGGCATCAGTCAAACCGGAGAGTTGCAGGCGGCATCGCCGGTCGTCCAAGCCGATGCCGAAATAACGCCGTTTGGCGCTGACAGCGGCAATAACAACGATGACGCGGACAACAAAATCCAAATAGCAGGAGATGCCAAACTATTGGACGCCCTGTCAATGGTGTGGAAAGAATGCGCCGACATCCAGGGCGGCCTGGCAAAAATCATCGGCGACCCCCTGGCGGCGGACATAAAATCGGCAGCCAAAAAAGTGGCGGCGGAAGGCAAAACAGCCATAAGCGAACACTTCGTAACAAAAGAAGAACTAAACGCCTTCAAATCCAAAGTCCGCACCTTCACAACCCGCCGCAACAAATAACTCGCCGCCGGATTAGTGCCAATTTGCCAAAGTGCCGGGCGGCGAATGGGCGACGATTTGTTATAACGCCATCGGGGGCGGTAATCATTGTCGGGGACGGTAATCATTGTTAATAAGCCCTGCAAAGGGCGACCTGTTCATAGCACGGGGCAACGCCCCGTGAATTGGCGTATTAAATAAATAAGCCCTGAAAGGGCGACCGAAAACAATGGCGGCGGTTGTGCGGTTTTGTTTGACCGGTTTTTGCCGGGCTTTGCCCTGCAAAAGAATGGGACGCCCTTACAGGGCTATATTCTTAATCATGCCGTCACGGGGCGTTGCCCCGTGCTATGAACAGGTCGCCCTTTCAGGGCTTTTATGACGCGCCGCTTTCGCGGCGATGGTTAGGAGATTCCCGCTTTCGCGGGAATGACGGTTATTACAGGGCTTTTATAACGCGCCGCTTTGCGGCGGGATTTCCGCTTTTGCGGGGATGACGGTTATGGGTGGATTCCTGCTTTTGCGGGAATTACGGGGTTATGGGCGTATGGTTACTCGTAATGTGTAGAGGATGTCGGGGGTTACATTGCTGTAAGTGCCGGTGTCGGTTATTCGCATGACATTTGTAAGCGTGACATTGGCGATGAATCCAACGGGGATTGTGATTCTTCTGACATTCGTGCCCCTTGACGCCTCCAAGTGCGTTGTCAAAGAACTACCGGGACTTGACACTGGTATGAGGGTGTATCCGCCGGTGCCGCCGAAGAGGGTTATAAAGCCCCATGAGCGGTTGAAGTTTTGATTGTTTCCAAGGCGCGCGAATGTCCCATCTGCCGGATTTATCCATGCTGTCATAAATGTGACGGAGATGATGTTTCGTGCCGTTACGCCGATGGTCAGGGGCGGGGTTATCGGGGATTCGTCGTTTATGACAATGGATGACCTGCTCTCGTTGTTGCTGTTGGAGGGTTGTGCAAGTCCTATGGTGTTGTTGCTTGACCCAAAAGGTAGTAGAAAGCCGCGTCTCGCACCATAGAGTGCGTAGGTGTATGCGCCCAAACCGCCGGATGCCGCTATCGTGCCTACAAAATCCGTGCTGTCGGAAGTGTTACTTCTGACCAGATTGGCGTTTGTGATATCCGCCCTTGCCATTATCGGCGCAATCGCCGTTACCGTGAAGAAAAGGGATGCCGGGGGGGTGAATGCTTCGTCATCATTGACAACTACCGTCGCCGTTACCGTTGCGGCGATGCGGGAGCCAAAAACCAATCCTCCGGGACCGAAACCGGCGAAAGCATAAAACTCGCCCTGCACATTGCCATTGCCACCCCCTGAAGGTTGATTGACGGTAAAGTTATAGTTGTTGCCCGAATCAAGACGACCGCCGCTTGCCGTTACTTGCGCCAAAAAGTTAACACCGGCGGGAATGGCGAGGAGTGCCGTCCCCTGCTGACGACCGCCCGCAAGCCCGATATTTATCGGCATAATAGCCGCCGCCGTAAGGGCTATCGTTATCTGTATCGGCGGGGTTAGCGTAGTGCTGTCGTTCGCCGTCAAAACCGCTATTAGCGACCTCTCCTGACTTATGTTGCTAAACAATACCAAACCATCGTTATCAATGCTGACATCGGCATGCGAAGAACTATAGCGGTAGGGCGGAATGCCGCCGCCCGGGCGTATCGTGCCGACTGTCGCGGGGGCTGTCGCCGTGACATGCGTCAAGGCGGGGCGGGAAACAAAATCCGCATCAAAAAAGGCGAAAGAACTGATTCTATTCACCACAAAAGAAGTCACCGTTTGCGCGCCGCGTGTTCCGTGGACGAAGATGGTCGCCGCGCCTTGTTGGTTTGCCGCCGAAGGCGCGTAGAAGATGGTGATTATCGGGCGGGTTTGGTCGGATATTCTAAAATCGCCCTGCGGCAGGGATGAGGATACCGCTATTTGCACAGTGTCGGTAAAATAGCCCGGCGCAATATTCAATCTGGCAATTGCGACGGTGCGGCTGTCTTCGGCATAGCGCGACAACACTCCAAAACTCGGCGGAACTGCCACCGTTGCAACTGCTATCCTCTGGGAATGCTCGCGCCATACCGGGGCGAAAAGATCCGGCGCAAACTCCGCGCCCGCCGCAACTCTTTGCGGGGGTTCGCCTATGGTGTGCGAATAGGCGACATCGCCGCCAAAACTGCCGCTGCCGCCGTCATAAAACACGCCAAAGCGCAATGCCGGCAAAGGACGCAACTCCGCGCCGTAACGAAAACCCTTATCCGCCTCGGCGCCAAACTCGCCGTTGAAATGATAGTAATCCAGCGCGGCTCTTATTGTGTCGGTGTTTGGCATGTTTATCCGCACTTTGGCGTCAAAACCCTGCCTTGAAAATGCTACCTGTTCCGAACTTATCTGACGCTCCGCCGATATCGGCAGGTAGTAGTTTGCCGCGAATGACGCATGCGAATGCTGGACTTCGCCGCCGAAAGAATAGCGGAAAAAGTTGCCGTGCTTGTGCTTTTCGTAATCCGCGAAGGCATTGACGCCGATAACGCGGTCTATCGCCGCTTTGCGGTAGAAAACGCCCGCGTTAAAACCCGCGCTTTCTTCCTGACCGGCATAAACGCGCATCTGCCAGCCGATGGCATGGTTTTCGGCTTCGTCAAATGCGCCGATGACATTGATGCCGAGGTTGCCCTTTCTGCCGCCGAGTTGGCTTTGTAGCGCGATATTGGCTGTTTTGACGGCGGAGAAGTTCTCGCGCAGGGTGTCTTCGGCTTTTTGCGACAGGGCATCGTCCAAAGTGGAAAATAACTGCAGTTGTGCCCGGCGGTAGAAGTTGTTGAAGGCATCGCCGCTGTCTTTGCCGTTGGCGATGTTGATGAGGAAGTCGCGCGGGTTGAAGATGTCGGCGGGGTGGAGGCGGAAAGCGTTGTCGTTGTTTGCGCCGGTGCGCTGGGAGATTCCCGCTTGCGCGGGAATGACGGTTTCTGTTTGGGCGATGGGCTTTTCGGCGCCGCCGGCTGACAGGGCGGCTATTGCTACTATGGCAACGCCGAATAATGCCGCCGCGCGGCGCGCGACATGTGCGGATGGCGCGGGTTTGAAGTTGTGTTTGTCTGTTTGTCTTTTCATCTTACGACTTCCAGTTGCGCCATATTATACACATAAAATTGGCTTTGTCAAGGGTTTTTGTTAATTTTTTGTGTATTTTTGTCAAAAATGGCATTTTT
>JBPCWZ010000207.1:0-11576 GCA_051009015.1 Gammaproteobacteria bacterium
AAAGGCGAAAGCCCTCCATTCCCGTCATTCCCGCGAAAGCGGGAATCTAACGCCGCCGCGTCAGTGGCGGCATCATTTCGGGCGATACTATCGCGCCAGCGGTAATAGTCGGTAATGGTGAAAGATGTTGCCGAATGTCCGGCGGCGGCTTTTGTTGTTTGCGCCGCTTCAACGGCGCGGGGCGCTATGTTGTCAGCGCCGCCCGCCGATAAGGCGGCAAATGCCAAAATGGCAACGCCCAAAAAGGAAGGTAATAGCCGTTTGCCCAAAGGTCTCAGCCGTGCGCCGTGCGCCGTGCGCCGTGCGCCGTGCGCCGGATGGTAAAAACTCGGCTTGTTTGTTGTGGTTCGTGTCCATCTTCGTCATTGCCAAAACTCTTTGACTGCCGATATTATACACGAAAAATTACCCGTGTCAAGGGGTTTTGCCAAATTTTTTTATCTTTGTGACAATTGTCAATTTCCGGCATTTTCGCCCGTTTTGTCTTTGATAATCACCGCCGCTTTTGCAAGGTTTTATATTCATAATGCCAATTGGCGGAGCATTGCGGCTATGGCGGCGGCGAGGATTACTGCCAATGCTACTGCGCGGTATTTTTGCGGGTCGCTGCGGCCGAAAAGGCGGGAGCCGATGATGATGCCGCCAAAAAGCGCCGGTAATAATAATGCCGCACTTTGCAAATGCGCCGCACCGGCAACGCCCAATGCGCCGCCCCATAACAATGCATAAATGTCGGTCAGCAAAAACATGCCGGCAAGGGATGCGCGAATGCGCGCCGGTTTTCGCTCTTTGTCCGCCAGCAAAAACAGCGCGCATATTACGCCGCCGATAGCCGCCATTCCGTTGCCAATACCCGCCGCCAAACCGGCGACAACCGGCGGGGCGCGCCATCTTGCCATCTTTCCGCTATGCTGCAAAAGCGCGATAATGCTGACCGCCGACAGCACAACATAGATTATCGGGCGCAAAATATCCGCCGACACATTCGCCAATAAAAACACGCCCGCCGGAGAGCCGAAAGCCAAACCAATGCCGACTAATGCCACCCAGCGAAAATCCACCTGCCGCCACAAAGACGGCAGCATCCACAAACTCGCCGCTATTTCCAGCATAAAAACCATCGGCACAACCATCGCCGGTTTTGCCATCATCGTCAGCATCGCAACCGTCAATGCCGAAAAGCCGAAACCGGCAAAACCGCGCACAACCGCCGCGCCAAATACCGCAACCGCCGCGGCGACAAACTCCCAACCGGAAAAAATCAAAACCCGACCAAAACCGACAATAACACCGGCACCAGAGTCAAAAATTCCGCCGCCGCCGCCGTCATCATCATCCTATCAACATCATCACTAACGCCGCCGATACCACAACAACCAAAGCGTGGCGGACGAAAACTTCCGATGACCGATGCAAAACATAACCCCCCACCGGCACGGCAAAAACCGACCCGGCAAGCATCCACAGCATCAAATCAAAACGCACCTGCCCTCCGCCCGCATAGACCAAAGCCGACAAAGCCGAAAGCGCCAGCGCGATGATGATGGAAGTGCCGACAACGCGTTTTGGCAACTCTCCGCCCGCCAGTAATGCCGGTACTATCAACACGCCGCCGCCAATGCCGGTTGCGCCCATTATCATGCCAATGCCAAAGCCGGATGCCGTTGTCGTTCGCGAAGTTTTGCCGCCGCCGCCGCTTTTGTCATTACCCTTGCCTTTGACGAAAAACATAAAAAAGATGGCGGCAATAATGGCGGCGATAACCAGCACTTTCAAACTTCCCTGTACTATCTCCCGATATTGCGGCTGCCAATGCAGTGTCAGGTTTATCGCCGCCGCAGTCAATATCGCCCCCGGCGCCGCGCCCGCCAGAAAACGCCAAAACAAGCCGAAGTGAATATGCCCGCGCCGCCAATGTTCGGCGGCGGCGAATACTTTTGTCAATGCCGTGTAGGCGCTTGCCGTGCCTATCGCCGCCGATATCGGCAAGCCGAAAAAAAGCGACAACGCCGGAATAACCAGCACCCCCCCGCCTACGCCCGAAAAGGAGATGAGAAAGCCCATGGCAAAACCGCAAGCAAGCGCCTGCCCGATAAAAAGCCAATCCATCGGAGGTTTGGCTTGCCGCTTATTACAAGTTCGGCGCGCGGGCAAGGCGCGATATGCCCGCCCTGACGCGCTCGCCAAGCGCGGTTTCCGGCAGCCACTCGGGCGGCAAATAGACATCGGCGCGCGAGCCGAAACGAATAAAGCCGTAGCGGTCGCCCGCCGCGACTTTTTCGCCGATATTGACATGACACAACACGCGGCGGGCGATAAAACCGGCAACTTGCATAACCGCGACATTGTCGCCGCCCGCAGTTTGCAAAACAACAAGATGGCGCTCATTCTCATCCGATGCCTTGTCCAGCGCGGCGTTGAAAAACCCGCCGGCGAATCGTTTGGATTCCACAACCTTGCCCGCTACCGGCGCGCGGTTGGCATGGACATTAAAAGGGCTCATAAACACGCCTATCTTCAATGCCGGCTTGTCGTCAAAAGGCGATGTCGCGATGCCGACAAAAACCACTTTGCCATCCGCCGCCGAAAGCACCTCGCCTTCTTTGGCATAACACCGCCGCACAGGGTCGCGAAAAAATTGCAAACAAAACACCACCGCAACAAACCCCGGCAACGCCAGCCAAAAGCCGCCGACAAACCACACAAACGCCGTCGCCAAAACGGCGACGGTGGTAATGTCGCGTCCTTCGGGGGCTATGCGCATTGTTTTGCCGGTTTGTTGCCGCTTTGCGGGTGTTTAGTTTTTGTCCTTGTCAACAAGGCGGTTTTTGCCTATCCACGGCATCATCTCCCGCAACTTCGCGCCGGTTTCTTCCACTTTGGCATTTGCCGCCGCGCGGCGCATCGCCTTGACCGAAGGGGAGTTGGCGCGGCATTCCAAAATAAACTCGCGGGCGAAGTTGCCGTTTTGGATCTCGTCCAAAATGCGCTTCATCTCGGTGCGGGTTTCTTCGTTAACAATCCGCGGGCCGCGGCTGATGTCGCCGTATTCCGCCGTGTTGGAGATGGAATAGCGCATGTTGGCAATGCCGCCTTCGTAAAGCAAATCCACGATGAGTTTGAGTTCGTGAATGCATTCAAAATATGCCATCTCCGGCGCATAACCCGCTTCCACCAGCGTGTTAAAACCGGCTTCGGCAAGGGCGGTCAAACCGCCGCACAATACCACTTGCTCGCCGAACAAATCGGTTTCGGTTTCTTCGCGGAATGATGTTTCTATGATGCCCGCGCGCCCGCCGCCAATCGCCGCGGCATACGCCAAAGCCATGTCTCGGGCTTTGCCGCTGTTGTCTTTGTGTATCGCTATCAAACACGGCACTCCCGCACCGGCGACAAAGGTGGAGCGCACCAAATGACCGGGACCCTTCGGCGCTATCATTACCACATCCAAATCGGCGCGCGCTTCTATCTGGTTGAAGTGAATATTGAAACCATGGGCAAAGCCAATCGCCGCGCCCTTCTTTGCCGCCCCTGCAATGTCGCGGTCATATACTTCTTTTTGCGTCTCGTCCGGCAGCAGCAGCATAATGATATCGCCCGTCGCCGCCGCCGCCGAAGGTTCCGCCACTTCCAGCCCGGCTTTTTTTGCCTTTTTCCACGATGCGCCGTCTTTGCGCGCGCCGACGACGACTTTTATGCCGCTTTCGTTCAGGTTGTTGGCATGCGCATGCCCTTGCGAACCGTAGCCGATAATGGCGATGGTCTTGCCGTCCAATCGCGCCATGTCGGCGTCTTTGTTGTAGAAAATTTTCATCGTGCCGCGCTCCTTTGTTGTTGTTGCTCCCGCATTGTTTGGAATGGGCGGTTATTATAACCCGCAATTGTCCGCTTTGTGATATCAGGCAATCATCGCCATCATATAAAACAAATACCAGATAGCCGACATCAGCCCCCCGGTGATGATTAAATGAAGGGCGAACTCGTAAATGCAAAACGACGAACGCCGGGGCCAGATGCACCGGCGGAAAAGCAATATCAGCGGCGCCGCGCCAACGGCAAAAAACGCCGGTATCCAGCCCAGAAAGATGGCGGCAACGACAACCATAACGGATAGTTGCTCAATAACCGGAATGCCGCTGGCATTGCCGACCAAGCCGCCGACATAGGCGACCATGGAAAAAGCCGCATAGCCGTAGATGCAAAACTCAAAAGGCGCGGCGCGGATGCAGTGTGGAAACCGCACCCGCGCCGCTTGTTTGGCGTTATCACCGATGATATCGCCGATGATTTATTATTGCGCCTTGCCGAACTTGGAAACCGTCGTTTCGCCCATCGGATAGCGAATGTCGTCAACCATATCCTGAATGTCCTGCGGCGGCGGCGAAGTCATAAGCGACACCACAACCATTGTCACAAAACATACAACCATGCCGACAATGCCAAAACGCAGATGGTCAAGATGCAGTATCGGGTCGCCGCCGGTGCGCAAGTGATACAGGTAAAAACTGCCGCTGATAAAGCCCGCGGCAATACCGGAAAGCGCGCCGGCGCGGTTTGCCCGCTTCCACCAAACGCCAAGCACCAAAGGCACAAACAAGCCCGATGCCGCAAAAGAAAACGCCCAGATGACGCCGCCCAAAATGCCGGTTAGTTGCAACGCCGCAAGGGACGCGCCGAGTATGCCGATGCCGATAAGCAAAACCCGCGCAACTATCAAACGGTGCGCCGCCGATGCTTTCGGGTCCAATATCTTGCCATAGACATCGTGCGAAAGCGCATTTGCAATCGCCAGCAACAAGCCGTCCGCAGTGGAAAGCGCGGCAGCCAAACCGCCCGCCGCAACCAAACCGGAAACCCAGTAAGGCAAACCTGCCATCTCCGGCGTTGCAAGCACGACAACATCGGGGCGTATTACCAATTCACCCATGCCAACAATACCATCGCTGTTGAGGTCAATGAAATCGGCAAATTGCACTTCTTTCCACCTTGCAAACCAGTTAAGCGATTCCAAAGCGGCGGCTTCCATTCCCACCAAATTCTCCAGGAAGTTAAACTTGGCAAAAGTCGCCAATGCCGGAGCGGTGAAATAGAGCAGGAAGATAAACAGCAACGACCACGCTACCGAAATGCGCGCATCGCGCACCGAAGGAGTCGTGAAAAAGCGCATCAGAACATGCGGCAAACTCGCCGTCCCCGCCATCAGGCAGAATATCAAAGCCGAATACTTCCAAAGCGCAACCGGGTCGGTGTTTGGTATCCAGTGCGGGTTGGTAATGGCTTTGACGGTTTTGGCATTGGTGCAAAGTTCGGTTACTTCCTTACTGCACACTTGAACCGTCGCATATGCCTCGCCGCCAAGCCCGTGCTGCACTTCCAATTCGGCGATGTCTTTCAACAAACCGCCGTAGGCAAGTTGCGGCAAAAAGCCCTGGTCCCAAACGATGGACAGCCACACAACCGGCATAATGTAGGCAAATATCAAAACGATATATTGCGCCACTTGCGTCCATGTTACGGCGCGCATGCCGCCGAGCATTGAACACATAAGAATACCGGCAAGCCCCACAAATACCGCCCACTCAAAGGGAATGCCAAAAGCGCGCGATGCGATGGTGCCAGCCGCGTTTATCTGACTCGTAACATAAGTCAAAGAGCAAACAAACAAAACGACAACGCCAAAAAAGCGCGCCATGTTGCCGCCATACCGCGCCCCCAGAAAGTCCGGCACCGTGTAGGCGCCAAACTTGCGCAGGTAGGGCGCAAGCAAAGTCGCAACAAGCACATAACCGCCCGTCCATCCTACAAGCAAAGCCGTGTAGCCGTAGCCGGTGAAGAAGATGCCGCCCGCCATTGCAACAAACGACGCCCCGCTCATCCAGTCGGCGGCGGTTGCCATTCCGTTATACACCGCCGGGACGCTGCGCCCGGCGACATAATACTGGTTGACCATTGTCGTGCGCGACATCACGCCGATGGCGGCGTATATCAAAATGGTAAAGCCGACAAAGCCGTAACTGATGACCGTCTCGCTGACGCCGGCGTTGTCCAACACCGCCATCAGGGCGACAAAAGCCAAAAATCCCCCGGCGTAAATGCCGTAGATTTTGTTGAGATTGCGCTGAAAATCACCGGGCATTATTTCGCCTCCGTTTGGTTTTGGTCTTCGCTCAGGCCGTGTTCGGAGTCAATCTTCTCCTGCGCTTTGGCGAAGACGAAGATGATGACGACAAAAGCAAAAAGCGACCCCTGCGCCGCGGCGTAATAGCCGAGCGGAAAGCCGAGCACCGTGACCTCGTTCAGTTGCGCCACAAAGAAGTGGACGAGGTAGGCGAAGAAAAACCACGCCGCCAGCACTTTCCATAACAAGCCGCGGCTGGCGCGCCAATGCTTGTCCAATTTCTCTTTATCCATCGCAATATCTCCTTTCATCGGTGTGTGTTAATGATGCGAAAAGCAATTTATAACACACAAAACGGCAAAAAACACAAAAAAGCGCAAATTGGCAAAATTTTTTTTGCCGCCCGAAATGCCGGTTAATTGCCGTATAATCGCGCTATCATATTGCAAAGCAACCAAACGGGAAAGACGACAATGGACGCACACGACAAGCCGAAAGGGTTTTTCGCCGCCGCGCGGCACTACCTGACGACGACCAATCACAAGGATATCGGCACTTTGTATTTGTGCTTTTCGCTGACGATGTTTTTTGTCGGCGGCATTCTGGCGATGCTGATTCGCGCCGAGTTGTTTCAGCCGGGGCTGCAACTGGTGGAGCCGGAGTTTTTCAATCAACTGACGACAATGCACGGGCTGATAATGGTTTTTGGCGCCATCATGCCCGCCTTTACCGGCTTTGCCAACTGGCAGTTGCCGATGATGATAGGCGCTTGCGATATGGCTTTTGCCCGCCTTAATAACTGGTCGTTTTGGCTTTTGCCGCCGGCGGGTTTGCTTTTGGTTTTGTCGTTTTTCGTCCCCGGCGGGGCGACTGCGGCGGGCTGGACTTTATACGCCCCGCTTTCCACACAACAGGGCATCGGGATGGATATGGCGATATTTGCCATTCATTTGATGGGCATATCTTCCATCATGGGCGCGATTAATATTGTAACGACAATTCTCAATATGCGCGCGCCGGGCATGGATTTGATGAAAATGCCGCTGTTTTGCTGGACATGGCTCATTACCGGCTTTTTGCTGATAGCGGTAATGCCGGTTTTGGCGGGAGCGGTTACGATGTTATTGACCGACCGGCATTTTGGCACGGCGTTTTTTAATGCGGCGGGCGGCGGCGACCCGGTTTTATACCAGCACATCTTTTGGTTTTTCGGGCATCCGGAGGTGTATATTATGGCGCTGCCGGCTTTTGGCATAGTGTCGTCTGTCATTCCCGCTTTCTCGCGCAAGCCGCTGTTTGGCTATCCGTCAATGGTCTATGCGACCGCTTCCATCGCCTTGTTGTCGTTTATCGTCTGGGCGCATCATATGTTTACGGTCGGGATGCCGGTTGCGGCGATATTGTTTTTTATGTATGCGACGATGCTGATAGCCGTGCCGACCGGCGTCAAAGTGTTCAACTGGATAGCGACAATGTGGCGCGGGTCAATGACCTTTGAGACGCCGATGCTGTTTGCCATCGGTTTTATTGTCTTGTTTACCGTCGGCGGCTTTACCGGCTTGGTGCTTTCCATCGCCCCGCTGGATGTGCAGTTGCAGGATTCCTATTATGTTGTCGCGCATTTTCATTATGTTTTGGTGGCGGGGTCGTTGTTTTCGCTTTTTGCCGGGGTCTATTTCTGGCTGCCGAAATGGACGGGGCGGATGTATAACGAATCACTCGGCAAGGCGCATTTTTGGCTGTCAATGGTGTTTTTCAACATTACCTTTTTTGTGCAGCATTTTCTGGGTTTGGCGGGAATGCCGCGCCGCATTCCGGATTATGCGCTGCAGTTTGCCGACTTTAATATGGTAAGCAGCATCGGCGCATTCGGCTTCGGGCTGACGCAGTTGCTGTTTGTTTATGTCGTTGTGGATTGCGTCAAGAGCGGCAAGCGCACGAGCGAAAAGCGCGTTTGGGAAGGGGCGGACTCTCTGGAATGGGAGTTGCCGACTCCGGCGCCGTATCATTCTTTTCACGAAGCGCCAAAGATCCAATGGCAAAACCACCGCCCGCTGATAGCCGACTGACCGGATAACCCCGCTCTCTTGTCATTGCCGCCCGCAAAAGCAGAAGGCGGCGGCAATGGCGGGAATTGATAAAAATAACAAAAACCGGCAAAAAATGGCATTAAAACCATGCGCGAAACGCCGTTTTTGTGATAACATTACGCCGTCACGCCCTGCGGCGGGGCGAAAGGACGAAAGGAGAAAACACCGATGAAAACCAAACTTCTGACTATTACTTTGGCGGCGGCGCTTTGCGCCCCGCAGGCAGCCCTTGCCGCCCGGGACGGCGAAGGGATGGAATACACATCCGCCTCCGAAGGTTTTTATGGCAGCATTCGCACCGTCTTTCACAGCCGGGAAGGCGCCAACAAAAGCAACGGACCCAGAATCGGCGCGGACTTTTCGCGCCTCGGCGTGCGCGGCTCTTTGGATTTGGGGCATGGCTTGACCGGCTTGTATCGCTACGAATGGCTGATAAACGGCGACAACGGCGCCAATACCGGCAACACCCGCCTGTCATATGTGGGATTGCGCGGCGACTTTGGCGAGTTCAAAGCCGGCTCTCACTGGGCGCAGGGTTATAACTGGGTAACTTCCGCCACCGATATCGCAAGCACCGGCAGCGGCAACTTCCTGCCGACCGGGCGCGTCAAAAACTCCCTGGAATACACCACGCCTTCCTTGCATGGCCTTCAAGGTTCCTTCCGCATCCGCGCGGACGGCGGCGACGCAAGTTCGGAAGACATTGACGAATGGGCGGGAGCGGTCAAGTTTGGCGGCAGAGGTTTTAGTTTCGGCGGCGCTTATGAAGTCATGCCGGATATGCCGGTTGCGATGACGACAAGACAGGATGCCGAGTTTTGGGCGGCGCGCGCCGGATATGCCGGAAGCGACTGGGGGATTAACGCATGGTACGGCGAGAAAAACACAAGCAAAACTATCGCACCGGCGATGAGCGGGCAAACGCCGGATGACACTTCCATCTTTTCCGCCGCCGCCAATATGAATGTTGGCAAGGTCGCCTTCGTGGGCGTTTTCGAAACCCGCAATGACGAATGGCGGCGGGAAGATGCTTATATCGTCCTCAATGTGGATTATCAATTCACCGGCCGTTCCAAGGCATACTTCGCCTACATCGCCAACGATTACGAAACCGATACCGATTTGGACGACCAGGTCAGAATCGGTTTGAGGATGGATTTTTAATCCCGAACGGCAAATGTCAAAAAAGCCCGGCGGCAAAAGCCGGGCTTTTTTTATGCGCCATCATCCGCCGCGCCCGCATCTTTTTTTGATTGTCGCCGCCGGTGTTATGGCGTTATAATATCGCCCAATGAAGATCCCGTTTGCAAGGCGCGCGGGCGAGCGCAATATCCCGCGCCACGCCATTTACCTGCTGCCAAACGCCTTTACGACTGCGGCGCTTTTCGCCGGTTTTTACGCCATCACCCGCGCCATAGACAACGACTGGCAGGGAGCGGCATGGGGCGTTTTGATAGCGGCGCTGCTTGACGGCTGCGACGGCAGGGTCGCGAGGATGACCGGCACCGAAAGCGCCTTCGGGGCGGAATACGATTCGCTTGCCGACATTATCTCTTTCGGCGCGGCGCCGGCGCTTTTGGCATATCAATGGTCGCTGTCGCAACTTGGCAATATCGGCGCGGGGGCGGCTTTTTGTTTTTGCGTTGCGGCGGCTTTGCGCCTTGCGCGATTCAACATACAATCGGGGCAGACAGACCGGCGCTTTTTTATCGGCATTCCCTGTCCGGCGGCGGCGGCGCTTTTGGTCAGCACCATCGCCGCGGCGGATTTGGCGGGCATTGGCGGTACGGATGTTTATGTCGGCGCGACCGCCGCCGTTGTTTCCGCCTTGCTTGCTTTGACGATGGTCAGCGGCGTCCGCTATTACAGTTTCAAGGAACTGAACCCGAGAATGCGCATATCGTGGCGTTTGACGGCTTTTGTTGCGGCGGCGGCAATGTTGTTATATGCGGTAGCCGACAATGTCATGCATGTCGTCAGCATTACTTTGACAATATATTGGTTTTCCGGTTATGGCTATGCCGTTTGGAGCGCAGCCCGCCGCCGCCGCGAAAAACAAGGCAAATAAACAAAAATGGCAAAGGCGCAAAAAAAAGTTTGCCGAAAACTTGCAAATCGGGCGGCAAATAGGCGATAATAACGCAATGGCGAACTCGGCACAATCCATCAAGCGCGCGCGGCAGGCGGAAAACCGCCGCCAGCGCGGGCAGATGCTGCGCACCCGCTATCGCACCATTGTCAAGCGCGCGCGAGTCGCCTGCCAAAAAGGCGATGCCGAAGCCGCCAAACAAGCGGTGCGCGAGATGCAATCGGCAGCCGACAAAACCGCCACCAAAGGCATCATCCACGCCAACGCCGCCGCCCGAATCAAAAGCCGCATCAACGCGCAACTGAAAAAACTCCCCAAAGCGGAACAAGGGCAGCCGGCGCAAGCGTAATAACCGCCTTTTTCGTCATTCCCGCCAAAGCGGGATATCCACCAAACATATCCAAATGATTCTCGGCTTGCGCTCCGCCATCTATCTGGTCCCCGACCTTGCCAAAGCCCGCGAGTGGTATGCCGAAGTCCTCGGCAAACCGCCTTATTTTGACCAGCCCGGCTATGTCGGCTTTGACGCCGGGGGTTATGAGTTGGGATTATTCCCGCAACAAAACTATCAAGCCCAAAGCGGTTATGACGGCTTTGACAGCGGCAAACCCGCACAGGCGGATAATGCCAAAGAAGGCGGCAATTGCAAACCGCCGAGCGTGATGACCTACTGGGGCGTGGAAGACATAGAAAAAGCGCACGAGCGTTTGCTATCACTTGGCGCGCGTCCGGCGGAAAAGATAACCGATGTCGGCGGCGGCATCAAAATCGCCGCAGTGCTGGATCCTTTCGGCAACACATTCGGCATCATCCAAAACCCCAACTTCCGCGCCAAATAAAAAGCCGCAAACAAACGCGGCATAACAACCGGCGGCGGCAATAAACCGGCGGAAGAATCATAACAACAACAAGCGGCGGATAATGATAACCGGCGGAGAGAGTGGGATTCGAACCCACGATGCGTTTCCACATACGCGCTCTCCAAGCGCGCGCCATAGACCACTCGGCCATCTCTCCCTAAGCGGCGGCAATTCTACACGCCCATTTTCGCCAATACCCCTTTTCGCCGCCGCCGCCGCAAAAGACAACGGCAAACAAGCGGCATAATACCCGCCGCCTTTTTGGGCGGATGACGAAAGTTTTGTGCGTATAAGGGCAAGTGCCGGGTACTTTTGCAAGAGTTGTGCAAAGGCAAGCGCGACTTGTGCAAAGGGAAAAATGCCCCGGATTAGTGTTGTTAAAAGAAAAAACAACCTTATCAAAACCCCGCCGCCGCCGC
>JBPCWZ010000208.1:0-2941 GCA_051009015.1 Gammaproteobacteria bacterium
AGCAGCCAAAACAGCACGATGCCAAAACCGAGCATTCCGATGAAACTCTCGCGCAAACGCAAAAAAGCCGAAAGCGCTCTCATTGGAAACGAATCCTCGGATTAATATAGGTGTAGATAATATCGGCGATAAGTTGAGTCGTAACGACAACGACAACTGCAACCATCGCGCATGCTTCAATCAAAAACGGGTCGGTGTTGTTTGCCGCCTCCCACAAAAGCGAGCCGAAACCTTTGTAGGCAAACATATATTCCACGACAATCACCCCCGACAACAGCCACGGAAACTGCAGCATTATTACCGTCACCGGCGTTATCAAAGCATTGCGCAGGGCGTGTTTCATTATCACGCGATGATAGGGCATTCCCTTGAGAATCGCCGTGCGGATGAAAGGCGAGTTCATCACTTCGGACATGGAAGAGCGGGTAATGCGGGCGATATAGCCGCTGCCGTATAATACCAAAACGGCAACCGGCATTACCATCTGCTTCCAATCAAAACCGGTTATCATTGAACTGGTGCCGGGCAGCCACTGCAGCCAGAAAGTAAAGATGGCAACAAACAAAACCGCGCTGGCAAACTCCGGCACCGAAGTCGTCAATATCGCCACAAATGAAAAAGCGCGGTCTTGTAATGACCCTTCGCGAACGCCCGCCATCACGCCCAAAAACAACGAAAGCGGAATCATAATAAGCATTACAAGCCCCGCCAAAATGCCGGTATTGGCAACGCGCGACCACAAAACATCGGCAACCGGCACTTTGAAGCGATAAGAATCGCCAAAATCGCCAACGGCAAAACGCTGCAGCCATCGCCCGTAGCGGACAAGCAGCGGCACTTGCACCGGATCCAAAAGATAATATTCCTCATCCGACATCGCCGCAACTTCTTTTTTCGGATGGGCTTTTCCGGCAACTGGCGGATGGACGACAAGCAGCCGCCCTTTGTCGCCTATCTTATACAACAGCCGCCCCTCGTCCAGATGCGTCTTTTGTTCGGCTTTGTCGTCATCGGCGACGGAAACATAATAGCGCTTGTGGACAAGCCATGCGGCGCGCTGGGCGGCGGTGGTAAATTGCCCTTCGGCTTTTCGGGCGATGCCGTCCGGATTGCGTTCAACGGCGGCGAATACCAAAAAAGACATGGCGACCATCGTCAGCGCCAAAATGCCGATGCGGCGGATAATAAGAGCAAGCATGATAAAAAACGCAAAAGGCGGGATGGCGCAAAAAGCGCCCCCGCCTTTGCATTTGGCGGATTACGCTTCCATCCACAAGCGATGGAAGGGATAAAACTCCGCCGGATGGCGCGGGAAGTTTTGCACCTTTGCCTTGCCGCCGGTGTAGAGTTTGAGAAACAGCGGCTGCACCATCACATGATTATCCAGCAACTCCTGCTGGCAAACTTTCATGTGTTTGCTCGCGGTTTCGGCATCCGGCGATGCCGCGGCGGCATCCAGCGCATCGTCATATTTCTGGCTCTTAAAGCGCGCCTCGTTCCACTTGGCATCGGAGCGATAGGCAAGTTTGTGAAGCATCACCGCCAGCGGGCGGTCGGTCCAAAAAGTCAAACCGAAGTCGCTTTTGTCCCATCCTTCCCAATAGGTATCCTGCGGCAGCACTTGCAACTGCAGATTAATACCCGCTTTTTTGCATTGCTCCTGCAGCACCTGACAGACATCGGTTTCCCAACTGCCTTGCGTATTGCCGAGGGTGATATTGACGGGTTTGTTTTCCATTCCCGCTTCTTGTATCAACTGCCGCGCGCGCTCCAAATCCTGCCGTTGTTTGCCGACATCGGCATAATCCGGCTGAGTGCGCGAAGTATGATGATTATCGCCCGCGGCGCCGTTATTGGCATAGGCAATGCGCAATATATCGGCGTTATTGGCGGCAAGTTGAATCGCCTCGCGCACGCGCACATCAATCTCGCTAACGCGATAATCCTTGTTTTCCTTGTCCTTGAAAGTGGCATCGGAGCAGGCAAAGCGAAGAACCGGCGTTTGCGCGGTATCGGTATCCAAAACCTGCACTTGCGACAAACTGCGGACGGCGTCCAACTGCTTGGGATTTATCTTGTACATCCAGTCAATTTGCCCGGAAGCCAAAGCCGATATCGGCGCTTGTTCGTCTTCGCCGAGATTGACAAAAAGCACGCTATCCAGATATGCATCGCCCAACCCGTCGGGACCGCCCCAATAGCCCGGGCGGCGGACGATTTCGGCGCGCTCGGTGCTGAATGACTTCAACGAAAAGGGACCGGTGGAAATGGCGTTTTTCTTCAAATCCGCGCCGGTATCGTCAAAAGACCGATGAACCAACTGAGTCGGATAGGCATAAAGCCGGTGCGCCACAGAGACATCGGGCTTTGTCAGATGCAAGCGCACTTGATGCGAATTGACCTTTTCCGGCGCGGACATCACGCCATCGCCCCATTCGGAGTTATTGATGGAGGTATTGCCTTCCACCCGCCAGCGGTTGAAGTTGTGCATGACATCATCGGCGTTAAACTCGTCGCCATTGCTCCACATCACGCCTTTGCGCAAGAACAAATCCACCGTTTTGCCGTCAGCGGAAACATTCCAGCGTTCGGCGAGATAGGGTTTGACGACGCCGTCATGCCCGTAATGCGTCAGGTATTCGCACAAGCCGCGCGTGACATTGGACCCTTCAATCCACGAAAACAACTGCGGGTCATTAAGATCCTGCAGCGGCGAGTCAATGCGAAAAGTACCGCCGCGCCGGACATTCTGCGCGAATGCCGGGCGGGTGACGCCGGCAAAGCCATAAACGGCGGCGGCGGACATCCCGAGGGCGGAAGCCATCTGCATAAACTCGCGGCGCGATATGCGCTTGCGGTTGAATGAGTCAATGACATCGGGCAGATGCGCATTGGTTTGTGCGGCGTCTTTGTGCTGCCGCAGGTTGTGTTTTTTAGCCAT
>JBPCWZ010000209.1:0-5418 GCA_051009015.1 Gammaproteobacteria bacterium
ACGGATGATGGAATGCCCCATTTTGCCAGCGGCGGCAGGGACATTAAGATGGCATCGGCATTGCCGCCCGATTGCAAGCCGAAAAGCGTGCCGCGGTCGTATAGCAAATTAAACTCGGCATAACGCCCGCGCCGGTAGAGTTGCCATTCGCGCTCTTGTTTGCCAAACGGCGTTTTGCGCCGCTTTCGCACTATCGGCAAATAAGCGCGGGAAAAAGAATCGCCAACCGCGCGCATTACCGAAAATGCCGGGTCATAACCGCCCCGCCGGAAGTCGTCAAAAAACACGCCGCCGATACCGCGCATTTCCCCGCGATGGGGCAGATAAAAATATTCATCGCAGGCGCGCTTGAAACGCCGGTATAAAACCGCCCCCAGCGCATCTTTGCAAACGCCGTGAAAATGACGGCAGTCGGCGGCAAAGGCATAAGACGGAGTCAAATCCATCCCGCCGCCAAACCACCACTTTCCGCCGCAAACAAAAACGCGCACATTCAAATGCGCCGCCGGACAAAACGGGTTTTGCGGATGACAAACAACCGATACGCCCGCCGCCTGCCATGGTTTGTTTGCAAGCGCTTGTTTGCCGCGTTTTGCCAATGCCGCCTTCGGCAAACGCTTGCCGCCGACCGCCGAGAAGTTGACACCGGCGCGCTCAAACAAAGCGCCGCCTTCCAGCGTTTGCGCGCATCCTTCGCCGAGTTTGCTTTGCCATTGCCGCGCGGCAAACTTGCCGCCGCCGTCCGCTTTTTGCAGTGCCGCCGTCAGTTGTGTTTGCAAATCGCGCAGGTAGCAGGTCGCCGCCGCCAAGTTTGTTTTTGCCGCCATCGCTTATAATAGCGGTTTTTGCCCGCCGATGTCAATACCGCCCGCCGCCGCACATAAAATCATTGCCGCTGTCGGCATTTTTGTGCGCGGTTTTGCGATGGGCGTTGCCGATTTAATCCCCGGCGTATCGGGCGGCACGGTCGCTTTCATCAGCGGCATTTATGCGCGGCTTCTGGCGGCGGTGGCGGTTTTTTCCGGCGCGGCGGTTTGGCGCGAGTTGTTGCGGCTGGACATTCGCGCGGCGTTTATGCGCGCCGATGGTTGGTTTTTGCTGCCGCTTCTCATTGGCATATTATCCGCGATTGCCGCGTTTGGCGGCTTGCTGCATTATGTGTTGAGTCATTATGCGCATTTGCTTTTGGGTTTTTTCTTCGGCATGGTTTTGGCGTCCGCTTTTGCCGTTGCTTTTCGTTTGCGGCGGCTGCATATTCGTCATTTGTTTTTGGCGATTGTCGGCGGGGCTTTGGCATATCTTGTCGTTAACGCTCCCGTTGCGGGCGGTTTTGACGGCGGCTTGTTGTTTGTTTTCGGCGGCGGAGCGGTGGCGATATCGGCGATGTTATTGCCGGGCATTTCCGGCAGTTATCTTTTGTTGATAATGGGTTTGTATGAAACAGTGCTTGCCGCCGTTGGCGAGCGCGATGTTGTTTTGTTGCTGGTTTTTGCCGCCGGTTGCGGGACGGGCATTTTGCTTTTCGCCCGAATGCTGACATGGATATTAAACAAATGGCACGACGGCGTTATCGCTTTTCTCATCGGCGTAATGCTGGGCGCATTGCCGAAAATATGGCCCTGGAAAGAACACGCCGAAGGAGCGAAGATTATTTTGCAAAACAATGTCGCCCCTTCCGCTTTCGGCGGCGATGCGCAGGTTGTCGCCGTTTTGCTTTTGGCGTTAATGGGCGCGCTGATGGTTGCGGTGCTGCACAAAATGACGAAGCCGGCGGGCAAGTAAAAAAGTTGCGGGTTAACAGACAACGGATGACCGGCAACCGCCCATTGACAACCGACAAATGTTAACCGCTCGATGTTTTTGACAAAAATAAAAAACACCGCAAAAAAAACCGCCCGCATCATTATCGGCTTTGTCCGCGATTGTGTGCGCGACGGGGCGCGGATATTCTGGCAGTTTTTTATGCTGGCATTTCCGATAGTCGTTGTCGTGCGGGTGCTGGATTTGTGGTTTGATTTTACCGCCCGCGCCGGTGCGGTGCTTTCGCCGCTGATGGCATTGGTCGGCTTGCCCGGCGATGCGGGTGTTGTCTGGGCGACGGCGATATTGGTTAATGTTTATTCGGGGCTTATTCTCACCGCCGAATTGTGGGATGTTTTGGCATTGAGCGGCGCGCAGGCGACGGTGCTTTCGGTCATAATGCTCATCGCCCATTCCCTGCCGGTTGAAGTGCGCATAGCCCAAAAAGCGGGCGTGCGCGCGCCGATAACTTTGATAGCGCGCCTTGGCGGTGCCATCGTTTTGGGTGCTTTGCTTTCGGCGATATATCAATATGGCGGCTGGCTGCAGGATCCCGCAGTTTTGTTATTGCGCTCGCCGTCCGTTGCCGTTTTGGATTGGGGCGCATGGTTGTGGCAGCAGGGGCAAAACTGGCTTTTGATATTCGCCGCGCTGACGGTGCTTTTGGCGCTGATTCGCATAATGAAAATAACGCGCGCCGAGCGTTTGCTGTTTTGGTTGTTGTCGCCATTGCTTCGCCAAACCGGCATCGGCGAGCGGGCGACAACTCTGACGATGATAGGAATGACGCTGGGCTTGTCCTACGGCGGCGCGCTTTTGATAGGGGAGGCAAAAAACGGCAACATTCCCGGGCGCGACATATTATGCGCTTTTCTTCTCCTCGGTTTGTGCCATTCGCTGATAGAAGACACGCCGGTAATGGCATTAATCGGCGGCGACATATCCGGCGTTTTGGCGGCGCGCATAATATTCGCCGTCATCATAATGGCGCTCTTCGCCCGATTTATCGCCAAAATATCCGATGCCAATTTGCACAGATATTTTCTAATCCCAAATCCGTCCCGCCCTTTGCGTCATTCCCCTAAATGACGGCGGCGTAGTTTTGGCGGTCGTAATCGGATATGTGGTTTCGGTGATGACGCCATTCGCTTTCTTTCAGCGCCAGATAATGATTGACATATTTTGCCCCCAGATAATCCGGCAAAACCCGCGCCGCCGCCAAACTGTCCAAAGCGGCGCGCCATGTCATGGGCAGTTTTGCATCGTCATTTGCGCCGCCGTTATTAATGCCGCCTTGTTGTGCGGGCGGCGGCGTCAGGGTTTTTTGCAAGCCGTAATGCGCGGCAGATAACAAAACCGCCAAAACCAAATGCGGATTGGCATCCGCCCCGGCAATGCGAAACTCCATTCGCTTTTCATCATCCCGTTTTGCCATCGGCACTCTTATGGCGGCGGCGCGGTTTTCCATCCCCCACGATGCGGTTGTCGGCGCATAGCCGCCGGGAATAAAACGGCGGTAGGAGTTGGCAAACGGCGCAAAAAAAGCCATCCCCTCGCGCATCAATGCCAGCACTCCGGCGATGGCATTTTGCAATTTGGCGTCATCGGCAAAAAGATAACCGTTATCGCCGTCATCGGCGGCAAAACTCAAATGAAAATGCATCCCGCTGCCCGATGAACCGGCGCGCGGTTTGGCGAGAAAAGTCGCGCGCATTTGGTGCGCATCGGCGCACCGGCGGACAAGATAGCGCAAAAGCAAACCGTCCAAACACGCCCCTTCGGCATCGCCGTGGTGCAAATTAACTTCCATCTGCCCCGCGCCGTATTCGGATATCATCGCGCCGCCTTTGACATTCGCCGCCGCCATGGATTCGGCAAGCATATCCAAAAACGCCCCGTGCCGCGCCAGAGGTTCGGCGGAATATAACTCCGGCATCGCCCCGCCGCCATTCGCCCATTGCGCCGATGATGATGCATCCGCCGGCTGCAAATAAAACTCCAACTCCGCCGCCGCAACCGGCTTATGGCGGGATTGTAATGTCCCGTCCGCAAAACGCCGCGCCGCTTTTGCCAAAATGCCGCGCGGGTCGGCATAGTGCGGTTTGCCGTCTTCGCCTTGCATGACAAAAACCGCCTGCATTCCGCCTTTGCGCCACGGCGTTTCCGACAGCGTCCGCTCCACCGGCATGCAAAGCCCGTCCGGGTCGCCCTGTTGCAAACCGCTGCCGGTTTCTTCCACAACAACGCCGTCATAGCGCATGGCAAAAAGCGAAAGGGGCCAGTGAACGCCGCCGCGCAACATCGCATCCATTTGCGATTTTGGCGCCCGCAAACTGCGGGCTATGCCGTTGCCGTCAAACAGCAGCGCGTCAAACCATTCCGGTTTGTCAGGCATCGGCAAAAGTTTCCGCCGGTGTGTGGCGGATGCCGAGCGATGCCGCCGAATGCGCGCAGGTGAGTTTGCCGTCGGCAACGCTCAGCCCGTTTTGCAAATGGCGGTTTTCACTTGTCGCCCGCCGCCATCCTTTTCCGGCGATATCCAAAACAAACGGCAGCGTCACATTATTAAGCGCGTATGTGGAAGTGCGCGGCACCGCGCCGGGCATATTGGCAACGCAATAATGCACAACGCCGTGCTTGACAAAAACCGGCTTGTCGTGAGTCGTCGCTTTGGCGGTGGCGATGCATCCGCCCTGGTCAATGGCGACATCAACAACAACCCGCCCCGGGCGCATTGTCTTTATCATCTCCTCGCTGACAATCTTCGGCGCGGCTTTGCCCGCTACCAAAATGCCGCCGATGACGCCGTCGGCATCGGCAACAAGCGATTCCAAATTCGCCCGCGATGCATAAGCGGTGGCGACTTTGCCGTCAAACTCGGCGGTAATGGAGTCCATTACTTCGGCGCTTTTTTCCAGCACCGTAACCCGCGCGCCCATTCCCAGGGCGATTCTCGCCGCATTGCGCCCGACAACGCCGCCGCCCAAAACCAACACTTTCGCCGCCAATACACCCGGCACGCCGCCGATGAGCATTCCCGCCCCGCCGGCAAACTTCTGCAAATAATGCGCGACCGCCTGCGCCGCCAGCCGCCCGGCGACTTTGGACATCGGCGCCAAAAGCGGCAACCTTCCGGCGTCATCGGTTACCGTTTCATAAGCGACGCATGCCGCGCCGCTCGCCATCAACTCGCGGGTGAGTGTTTTGTCGGCGGCAAGATGCAGGTAGGTAAATAATATCTGCCCGCGCCGCAGCATTTTGCGCTCCGGCGCCAAAGGTTCTTTGACCTTGACTATCATATCGGCGCGGGAGAAAACTTCCGCCGCGGTTTTGGCAACCGCCGCGCCGCGGGCTTTGTAGTCGTTGTCGGATGCGCCAATGCCGGCGCCCGCGCCGGATTGCACGATGACGCGATGCCCCGAAGACGCCGCCTGATGCGCCGCCTCCGGCGTCATCCCGACCCGGTATTCGTGGTTTTTGATTTCTTTCGGCACGCCGATAAGCATTTGCTGGTCCCTCCCTTTTGCAAACTTTAATTATAACAATAACAACCGCCGGGAGTTGAAAAAAAGGCGTCCCCAAGGGGGTTCGAACCCCTGTTGCCGCCGTGAAAGGGCG
>JBPCWZ010000210.1:0-6947 GCA_051009015.1 Gammaproteobacteria bacterium
GCTTTCGGGCGGCGAGCGGCGTTTGCTGGAAATATCGCGGGCATTGATGACCGACCCGCAGTTATTGCTTGTTGACGAGCCGTCCATCGGTTTGGAGCCGCGTTATATCGGCATGGTTTTTGAGATACTGGCGGATTTGCAGCACAACGAAAACAAGACAATATTACTGGTGGAACAAAACGCCAAAAAAGGTTTGGCATTCGCCGACATCGGCTATGTATTGGCGGCGGGCAAGTTGCTAATAGCCGACACCGGCGACAACTTGCTAAAAAACCCCGAAGTAGGCAAACTATTCCTCGGCGGCTAACCCCCGCCGCCGGTTTGTTATAATGGCGTTGTGCAGATAAACAAAACATTTAAGTTTCGGCTGACGCCGGGGGTTAACAAAGGCGCGAAGATGGCGCAGCACGCCGGGGCGTCGCGCTTTGTTTGGAATGCGCTGCTGGACGATGCCAAAGGCGGTTATGACGCCTTTTGCCAATATAGCCCGTATGTGCCGGACGACAAGCCGCCGCCGGTTAACTATCTGCTTTTTGCCAAGCAGTTTCAGATGTTGCAGGCGCGGACGCCGTGGCTGCAAGGGTTATCTTCCGTCATTTGCCGCTATCCGGCAAAGCGGCTTGCCGTTGCTTATTCGGCGGCATTTGCCAGAGCCAAAAAAGGCGACAAACTCGGCTTGCCGCGCTTTCACGGCAAAGGTAACGACTCCTTTACTATTCCCCAAGACAATGCTTTCAAACTTGGCGCGCGAGGCATTTATATGCAAAAAATCGGCTGGATTCGCATGCGCCCAAATCACGGGCGCGGCGATAGCATAGTGCAAGGCAAGCCGAAAATGGTTATTGTCAAGCGCGAGGCGGGAAAGTGGTTTGCTTATGTGCAGTGCAAGATTGACAACTATGAGCCGATTGTTTTGGCGGCGGAGGGCACGGCGGCGGGTATTGATATGGGCGTCGCCAAACCGGCAACTTCGGTATCGCTTGAAGGTAAAACCGCCATCTATGATATTACGCCGCCGAAATTGGAATCGCAGATGAAAAGATTGGAAGCCCGCCGCAAGCGGTATCAAAGGGCAATGTCGCGAAAGCGCGATGCGGCTTTGCGGGAAAATGGATGGGACGGCAAACCTAACATGCGCAAAGTGGCGGAAGTCAAACTCAGCAAACTTCGCGAAGCGCAACAGGTGGAAGCGGGAAAATACCACCCGCGATACAGTGCCCGTTATGACATCGCCCGCCGCCGCGCCGCCAAAGCAACGCGGCAACTGGCAAACTTTCGCCATAACTCCCTGCATCACATTGCCAACGAACTGGCGGCAAAGCATCAGGTTATCATCTTGGAGAAGTTGCAGATTAAGAATATGACGCGAAGCGCCAAGGGGACGGCGGAAGAGCCGGGAAAAAATGTCCGCGCCAAATCGGGTTTGAACCGCGGCATTTTGCAAAGCGGCTGGGGAATACTGCGCGGGATGATGACATACAAAACACAATGGCGCGGCGGAAAAGTGCTGACGGTGCCGCCGCAACATACATCGCAACGATGCTCGCAATGCGGCTATACGGATGCCGCAAACCGCAAAACACAGGTGGCATTTGTCTGCCAAAAGTGCGGGCATGGCGAAAACGCCGATATCAATGCGGCGCGAAACATATTAATGCTCGGTATAAAAGCCGATGACGATTTTGCCCACGGTGTTGGGGCGGCGGTGGGGAAACCTACCGCTAATGCGCACGGAGATTGCGGGGTTACCCGGTCGGCGAAGTGCGAAACACCCATTTTGCAAGGGGCTACGGCTACCGGTTTGCTTGACAAATCAGACGGCGATGCCGGGAATGTCGGCTAATCCCTTGCAAAATGGGTCGTGGATACCTAGTAATAAAACAGATTATTCCCACACTTGGTCGGTTAACTCCTTGCAAAATGGGTTGTGGACACCTTGACCGTCACTTTCTGCGCCCGATAATGGTTGGCTAACCCCTTGTAAAACGGGTTGCGGACACCTTATAACTAATATTTATTCCGCCATTCCCAGGAAGGCGGAATTGAAGCCCGAAGTTTGCTTTTTGGATTCTCTGCGGGCATTCTTTTATTTTTGCCTTTGTGAAGCGGGCTTTTTGTTATAAGCCCAAAGGGGCGTCCTGTTCATAGCACAGGGCAAAGCGCGATAGCGCGCCGCCCCGTGAAAGCACCATTAAACGATTAAAGCCCTGAAAGGACGACATGTGTTTTTCGCCTTTGCCAATTACCTGCTTTTACGGCGTGCGCGGCTCATTCTGCCGCATACGGTTTCTCGGTGCTACATATATCCAAAGGTTCAAAGCCAAATGAATACCCCAAAGGGAAAGCCTTGTATAGTGAAACATGCGGGTATTGCTCCTGCTTGACCTGCCTGACGAATTCTTCCGTTTTTTTGTCGGCAGCGATGCCGAGATAAATGGTTGTTAGCGCTTCCGCATTGTAGCGCACTTCGCCTTTTTCCTTTCGGATTAGCCGCCATTCCTGCTCGTCTTCCCATTTTTTGCCTTTGGTCAGGAAAAGGCGCCGAGTTTTGTCAATATTCCCAGCCAAAACTACGGCGGCATCCGGATAGGGCGGATATTCCGCATACCTGACCGGATGCAATATATCATCGCCAAAAAGCGCGACATCTCGGGTATCAAACTCAAGGCAAAAACCTTTGGCGCTACCGCCGTAATGCGACCACATGCGCTGGTTGAACGGGCGCTCCGACAAACACGCGATTCCAACCGACTCGCGCATTTCGCGCCATCGTTTTACTGCGGCGTCATGCGCCTTTTTATCAGGCGAAACCCATGGTGGATTCAGGCGGTTATTCTGGCGCATAATCTCAATCGCTCCCGACAGATTAGAAAAGCACGGATTTTCGGGGCAGTCAAGCGGGTCGTTGAAATTCGCCGGGTCGCTGAAATACATAATCTGCCGCTCCAAGTTGCACCGCGCCCGCTCGCTCGGCGGGCGATATTGATAAAGCAGTTCGGGCGGCTTCTGCACATTGTCCCCCATTTGCCGGATTATATCACTGATGATAAAATAGAGGCATTGTTGCAAATACCGAGGATGGCGAAAAATGACTAACAACTCAAACAGCGGCTTGACACCTCTGCATCTGGCGGCAAGGAGCGGCGATATTGTTGCTGTTCGCGCCTTAATCAAGGGCGGGGAAAACATTAACGCGCAAGATGAAAAAGGCGTAACGCCTTTGCTTCTTGCGACAATGGCGAGGGAGACAAATATCCTCACCGCACTCGCCGAGGCGGGGGCGAGTGTCAACATGCCGGCAAGCGACGGCTTGATGCCTTTGCATGTCGCGGTAGCAGCCGGTCTCAGCGATATCGCTCATGCCCTTGTCAAGTGGGGCGCCAATGTTAACGCGCGATTTCAGGGTTGGTCTCCCCTGCATTATGCGGCACTCAAAAGAAAAACCGACATTGCCGCCATCCTTGTTAATGCGGGGGCGGATGTTAATATTCGCGCCAAGGATGGCGCGTATCCCCTGCATCTTGCGGCAAAGGCGGGGGGCACCGGGATTGCGCTTGCTCTTATTGAAGCGGGGACGGATGTTAACGCACGAACAAATAGCGGGTTAACACCACTGCATATTGCAGGAGCGGAAGGCAGAAGCGATGCCGCTATCTCTCTCATCGCGGCGGGGGCGGATATCAACGCAAAGGACAATAATGGTAGAACACCTCTGCATTGGGCGGCATATAAAGCCCAAACCTTAATTGCCGTTGGTTATGTTAAACAAGGGGCGAATTTGTATGACCTTGCTAATAACGGCAAAACGGCACTGCAGATTGCCATAGACGAGCATGGCGAGGACAGCGATATCGCTTGTTTTCTGCGCAGTGCGATAGGGGATAAATAACGGACTTTCGCTGTTGCGCCGTTATTTCTATTCCTTGTTTTGCATCGTTGCGTCAAGCCCGCCGCTTGGGTTTGCGGCGGCGTTTTTCGGGGGGGATGGCGGGGTGCGCTAACTTTTGATATTCGGCAAACAAAAACTCCAAGCGGGCGCGTTCGCTGGCGAAAGGCGCGCTTCGGTAGGCGCGGTCTACCGCCTTGTCAAGTTCGCGATGGGCGCGTGATAACTCGGCGGGCATTGTTTTCGGGTCGTAGAGGTCGGCGAGCGATGATTGCGGATATTTCTTGCGCGCCGTCAGCACATTCCCCGCGCATGCCGCTATCTTTTCCCTTTGTTTGACCGTCGGCGACGGCCACGGGAATGCGTTATAAACAACTTTGTGGGAATAACTATAATCCCATTTCAGCCGCCCGCCGACGGCGCGCATCCACGCCATGTGCATGGCCGAAGTGATGACGCCGAATTCATAATGCTCCGCATCCGGCACGGCAAGCGCCCGGTCGGATGCGATAATGCGGGCGGGCATAAACCCGACCGGAATATACCGCCGATGCTCCGATGATACGCGGGGGACAAGCAAATAATTCCTCTTCGGCTGGCGTATCTCGGCAAACACCGACGGGGTTGCGGCAGCCGCGAGGGTTTGTTTGCGGATGCTGGATGCGCGATAACTGCGCACTTTTTCCACTCTTTCCATCACCGCGGGCATTTGCCGCAGTTCTTTCGGCTCGGCGTTTTCCAGCCACAGGCACCAGCGTTCAATGTCGTTTATAAACTCGCGGCTTCCCAAAATGCGGCGGAAGAATTTTTTTGCCGCCGGTTCGCGGCGCAGAAACTCCCGCTTTTCCGCGAGCGTAAATAAGAAGTTGCCGTTGTCAAGCGGTCCGCTGCCCCTGTCCATTTGCGGCGCGGGCGACAAAGGTTTGTTGCGCCCTTCCACAAGAATATCGGCGGCGTCTATCAGATAGCCGTTTATGTTTGCCGCCGCCGTTTTGTGCGGCTCGCTCTTTGGCGTGTCGTATTCGTAGATAAACTTCTGCGCCGCATCTTTTGCGCCAAAACCGATAATGACAACATGCACATGCGCCATGCCGCGCGCTTCGCTTTTCCATGCGAAAGTGCGGTGGGCGAAATGAATGCGCGCGCCTTCGGCATAAAGCAACTTCCAAAGCGGTGCAACTTGTTCTCCCTGCGCGATGGAATTGGTGGATACAAAAGCGCAGGTTATGTCGGTGTTGCGAATATAACGCGCCGCGCATAAATACCATGCCGCCACATAATCCAAATTGCCCGCGCCCCGTGCGCCGTTAAATAATTCGGTCATTTCCCGCCGCTGCTCGGCGGTGCGGTATGCCTGCCCGACAAACGGCGGGTTGCCAAGAATGTAGGACAACTTGGACGGCGCGACAATCCCGCCCCAATCGGTCGTCAGGGCGTTTGTGCAGTGTATGTGCGGCGATTTCTTAAGCGGTATGCGCTGGTATTCGTTGCCGAATTCCGCGGATAACTCGCGATTCATTTGATGGTCGGTCAGCCACAAGGCAACTTCGGCAATGCGCGTGGAAAAGGGGTCTATCTCAATGCCGTAAAAAGAATCAACATCTATCCGGCTTAGCGCCGCCATATTAAGATTCAAGGCGCGCTTGCCCGGATGCAGTTGCCGCAAAAGCGCCAACTCCAAACGCCGCAACTCGCGGTAGGCGACAATCAAAAAGTTGCCGCAACCGCAAGCAGGGTCCAAAAACTTCAATCCCGCAAGTTCGTTATGAAACGCCAGCAGCCGGGCGCGGCTTTTTGTTGTTTTTGCCGCCGCGAATTTGGCATGCAGTTTGTCCATAAACAGCGGCTCCACTATTTTTAGAATGTTATCCTCGGCGGTGTAATGCCGCCCCTCGCGCCGCCGCGTTTTTTGGTCCATCGCACTCTGAAAGAGAGAGCCGAAAACCGCCGGGGATACCTGCGCCCAGTTAAAATCGCATGCGTGAAGTATCTTCTCGCGCAGGGCGGAATCAAAATTCGCCGTGTCTATCCGCTCGCGAAACAATGCGCCGTCAATGTAGGGAAAGCACGCCAGATGCTCGTCCAAAGTCGCCATGCGCTTGTTTGCCGGGCGGTCGAGAATCTCAAACAGATGATTCAACTTACCGCCCAAATCCGTGCCGTCCGATGCCGTCCGGTTGCGGATAAAGGAAGTAAACAAACCGGACTCAAAGATGCCGGTATCCTCGGCAAACAAACAAAACAACACCCGCACCAAAAATATGGATGCGCTTTCGCCCTGATAACCCGCGGCGCCGAGGGCGTCATATACCCCCGCCATCAATTCGGCGGCGGCAATATTGACTTCGGCTTCGCGGCGAAACTCCTGCTTTTCATAACCGGCGATGAAACTGAAAAGATGCGCCTTGTCGGGCAAATCCGCCAGCGCTATCGTCTCCGTTGTATCGGCGCGCAAATCACACAACACAAAGCGGGCGAAGTCGCAAGCGACAACATAGCGCGGCATTTCATCGCTGCCGACTTTGTCGTGCAGGTAATCCATCGCCTGTTGCATCGCCGCGTCCAAATCGGCGCCCAAACTTTTATGCTCCACCAGCAACTTGCCGCTCCAAAACAAATCAATGAAGCCGCCGCGCCTGCCGATGCGTTTTGCCCTTTTCTCAAAAACCGCCACATCTTCGCGGCGCATGCCGTAGATATGAAAAAACTGATTCCAAAAAGTTTGCGCCTCGCCGCTCTCGCGCGCGCGGGAAAGGTCACACCAATCGGCGACAAACTGCCGCGCCCCGGAGCGAATTTCGTTAAACGACAAGGGCGGGCGGTTGCTGCGGCGCAGCATCATCGGCTTATTCCTCGCCCTTATATTGTTTCAGTTTGCGGTAGAAGTAGGTGCGTTCCAGGCCTGCTATTTCGGCGGCGCGCTGCATGTTGCCTCGGGTTAGTTGCAGGATGTTGCGGAAGTATTCGCGTTCAAATGCCTCGCGCGCTTCGCGAAGGGGCATTGCGTAGATGTCCGCCGTTGCGCCGCGCGGCGGGGCGTTGCGCAAAAATCGCTCCAATA
>JBPCWZ010000211.1:0-4675 GCA_051009015.1 Gammaproteobacteria bacterium
CTTTATGTCATAGCCCTGAAAGGGCGTCCTGTTCACAGCACGGGGCAACGCCCCGTGACGGCATTTACCCATATATCAAGCCCTGAAGGGGCGTCCCGTTCTTTTGCAGGGCAAAGCCCGGCAAAACCCCCGCCGACATCATCATAATCGCCGCCATTGTTTTCGGTCGCCCTTTCAGGGCTTGTTTGTTTAATACGCCAATTCACGGGGCGTTGCCCCGTGCCATGGCCATGTCGCCCTTACAGGGCTTTTATAACGCGCCGCTATTCGCGGCGATGGTTTGGGAGATTCCCGCTTTTACGGGAATGACGAGGTTTTGTCGGATTCCCGCCTGCGCGGGAATGACGAATCTTATCGCATGATGAAAGGGTCGGCTATCGGGGCGTCGGATGTGCGCAGCCAGATGGTTTTTTGGCGGGTGTAATCCAATATGCTTTCCATTCCGCCTTCCCTGCCATAGCCGGACATGCCAAAGCCGCCAAAAGGCGCCATCGGCGATATCGCCCGGTAAGTATTCAACCACACCACGCCCGCGCGGACGGCGCGGGATATCCGATGGGCGCGCGTCAGGTCTTTGGTAAAAACGCCGCATGCCAAGCCGTAGTCGCTGTCGTTTGCCATCGCTATCGCTTCCGCTTCGTCAACAAAACCCTGCGCGCATAACACGGGACCAAACAACTCTTCCCGCGCCGCGCGCACGCCTTTTGGCGGGCAATCCAATATTGTCGGCTGCCAGTAATATCCGCCTTCGCCGCCTTTGACATTCGGCTGCGCTCCGCCGCAAAGCAATGTCGCCCCTTGGTCTTTTGTCGCCGCATTGACCAACGCTTGTATGTTTTGCAACTGCCGCTTTGTGCATAATGGTCCCATCTCGGTGGAATGCGATAGCGGGTCGCCGATGGTTATCGCCTGTGCTTTTTGTTTTAGCAATCGCAGCAACTCGTCTTTTATCCCCCGCTGCACCAAAAGGCGCGAGCACGAAACGCAACTTTGCCCCGATGCGGCAAAAACACCGGCGACAATGGCATTTGCCGCGCTTTGCACATCCGCATCGTCAAAAACAATCACCGGCGATTTGCCGCCAAGTTCGGTTGTCGTGTGGGCGAAGTTATTCGCCGTGCCGCTAATGACATGCCGCGCCGCCGCCGCGCCGCCGGTAAAAGCGACCCGCGCTATGTGCGGGTGCGACACCAAAGCCGCGCCGCATTCTTCGCCAAAACCGCAAATGATATTGACAACGCCCGGCGGCAAACCGGCATCTTGCAAAATGCGCCCGAAAGCCAAAAGCGGCGCCGCGCCATCTTCCGATGTTTTGACAACCATTGTGCAACCCGCCGCCAGCGCCGGGGCTATCTTGACCGCCGCCAAAAACATTTGCGAGTTCCACGGCACGATGGCGGCGGCAACGCCTATCGCCTCGCGCCTTGTCCACACTTCCATATCATCTTTGTCTATCGGCAAATGCGCGCCTTGCGTCTTGTCGGCAAGCCCGGCAAAATAGCGGTAATATTCCGCCGCATAACCGATTTGCGATTCGGTCTCGCGGATTATCTTGCCGGTATCCTGCGTTTCCAACTGCGCCAAACTTGCCGCCCGTTCGGCGAGTATATCGGCGGTTTGATAAAGCAACTTCGCCCGCGCCCCCGGTGTTTGCGCCGCCCAACTGCCAAAGGCGTTTTTTGCCGCATCAACCGCCGCGTTTGTTTGCGCCTTGTCCGCTGCGGGCATGATAGCCCAAGGTTCGCCGTTCGCCGGATTGACGGCGGCAAAAACATCCGCGCCATCAACAAACGCCCCGCCGATATACTGCCGGAAAGTTTCCATCATCATTCTCCTTTTTTATCTCCCTTTTCGGGTTATTGAAAAGCGGGCATTACCTGCCCGATAAAACGCTCCACCGATGCGGCGTTGTCGGCAAAGGGCATCATATTATCCGCCCAGATGCTGTATTCGTCAAAGCCGAGTTTTTGATAATGGCGCAGGCGGTTTATCGCCTCTTCGGGTGTCGCTATCAAAAGATTCTTTCGCATCGCCGCCGCCGAAAACATTTCGCCGCCGCCATCCGCCGGCGGCTCGGCGATAAACCCGCCGCGCACTTCGCTTTTGTTGACAAACCACGCGCCAAAATGCCGGTAAAACCGCGCCAGATAATGCGCCGCACTTTCCGCATCCGCTTCGTCTTTGGCGATATAAGTATGCAGCAGCAGCATTATCTTCGGCTTTTGTGCTTTCCCTTTCGGGCGGCATTTTGCCACTGCATCATTAAACTTTTGCATGAGCGATTCAATCTCTTCATCGCCGCGCCAAAGCGGTGTTACCTGCACATTCCAGCCGTTTGCCACCGCAAACTCATGCGAAGAAGGATCCCGCGCCGCAATCCAAACAGGAGGATGCGGTTTTTGCAGCGGCGGCGGTGCGGATGTCGCCGCCGGAAAACGCCAGGTATCGCCATCTGCCGCAATATCGCCCGCCCACAACTTCGGCAACAGCGGCAGCATCTCGCGCATTTCCAAACCGGCGCGCATCGCATCCATCCCCGGGCGCAACCTTTCATATTCGTAAGAATATGCACCCCGGGCAATGCCGACTTCCAAACGCCCGCCGGTCAAAACATCGGTCATCGCTATCTCCCCGGCGAGTTTGAGCGGATGCCAAAACGGCGCGACAATGGTCGCCGTGCCAAGGCGCAGATTTTTGGTGCGTCCCGCGATATCAACCAGCAGCGTAAAAGGATTCGGCGCTATCGTAAAGTTCATGCAATGATGCTCGCCGGTCCACACCGCCCGCATTCCGCCGTCATCGGCAAGGCGGCAAAGTTTGACAAACTGCTCGTGCAAAGTCGGCATCGGCGCGCCGCCGTCTTGCCGTATCATGTGGGCGAAAAGCGAAAAGTGCATAATATCAGGCGCGAAGATGATGAATGTCGCCGCTTGTTTCGTCGCCGACATAAAGCGCATGCCCGCCGCTTTTGCGCTCGGCGGCAAAACGGCGCAACAAAACACGCACGGCGGAATCATTAATCGGCGGCAAGTCGTCCAAAGCAAAAAACGCCCCGCCCGCCGGCGCGCCGCTTTTCCAGTTGGCGCGATATACCACCGCCCGCCCGCCGCCCGCCCGGGCATAAACCGAATACAAAAAACCAAAGTCGCATTCCAAACCGCAACCGCGCAGTGTTTGTTTCAATCTGCCGCCGGAGGCAAAAGGCAAAGTCAAACCGCCTTCGCCCCGCCGCAAAAACACCCGCTCGTTTTTCTCCACTATCGCGCCGATAATATTCCCCCCTTTTTCCGCCGCCGCTTCCTGTGCCTGCCGCTCCAATGCCGGGCGAATGTAGGCGCCGCGCAAATAGCCCAAAGGCGCGCGGGCGGTATGGGCGAATGCCGCAACTTCGCCGATGAGAATGCTGTGATCGCCGCAGGGGATATTGCGCTTTGCCGCGCAGCCGAACCATGCGGCGGCGGCGGCGATTCTCGGCGCGCCGTTTTGTTCTTTCCAGCGGACGCCGTCAAACTTATCTTCCGCCCGCATTGCAAACTTTGCCGCGATGTTGCGCTGTTTTTCGCCGAGAATATTGATAGAAAAATAATCGGCGGCGCGAAAAACTTCATAACTCCCCGCCCCCTTCGCCAAACAAACCGACACCAAAGGCGGATGCAAAGATACGGAAGCAAAAGAGTTTGCCGTAAAGCCGCGCGGCTTTCGCCCGCCGTCAAAGGCGGCGACGACAGTCACGCCGGTGATAAAACTGCCAAAGGCGCGCCTTAGTTCCTTGTCGTTTTCGGTTTTGTTAATGCACTTGTTTTTCCCGCCGCCCGCCGGTTTTTTGCCGGTGTCAAAAGCCCCGCTGGCAAACTTCGCGCCGCGGCAAACTTCATCATAAAAGCCGGTTATCAAACGCGCCGCTTCTATGCCCGCCGTCAGCGGAAATAAATGCCGCCGTCCGGCAAAAATATAATGACAGCCGTTGCCCGCCGCCGCCGCCATTTTCTTCGCCATTTGCGGCGTAGCATTGGCATCTTTTTCACCGGCGGCAAAAAGTATCGGCAGGTTGGCATCTTGCGGCAAGTTATCCGCATCGCCGCATTCGGCAAAAATGCCGTAAGCATTGGCATAATCATTTTCGTCCGCATTTTCCAGCATCAACCGCGCTTGTTGTTCGGCGGCTTCGCCATTATCCTCGCGCCATCGCCGCAAAGTGTTGTTTAATAATAATGCCTTGCCGCCGTCTTGCAACAACTTCGCCCGACGGCGCACCGCCTTTTTTGCCGCAGCATTGCGGCAGAAAACCGCGCCCATCGCGATAACGCCGATAGTCATCTTCGGCTTTGCCCGCGCAAATGCCAAAGCGACATGCGCGCCCAAAGAATGCCCGACAATCAAAGCGCGCCGCACCTTGTAAGCGCGCAAAACCGCCGCAACATCAGCGGCATAATCATCAAGCGAAAGCGCTTTTCCGCCTTTGTCGCCTTTTCCGCTTTTCCCGCTTGTGCTGCTTTTCCCGCCTTTGCCGTCCTTGCCGCCGTATAAATCGGGGGCGATAACACAAAACCGCCGCGCAAGCCGCCCCGCCGCCGCCCGCCAAAACCGCGCATCCATCCCGACACCATGCAGCAAAACCACAACCCCGTTAGCGGCATTCCCCCGCCCGCCAACAAAACACCCTTCCGCAAAGTCC
>JBPCWZ010000212.1:0-4330 GCA_051009015.1 Gammaproteobacteria bacterium
GTTTGTGTTGTGCCGTCTGCGCGGTGAATCGTCAGTTTGGCTTGTTGGAGCGGGGTTATTTTGCCGCTTATGCCGGTCATGTCAAACTTTTCATCGCCGCGCAGGTTTAGCGTTTTGGCATTTTCGCCTTCGGCAAACTGGCACGGCAAAACGCCCATTCCGATAAGATTGCTGCGGTGAATGCGCTCAAAACTCGCCGCGATAACCGCGCGCACGCCAAGCAACCGCGTGCCCTTCGCCGCCCAATCGCGCGATGACCCTGTGCCGTATTCTTCTCCGGCGATGACTATCAGCGGGATGTTGTCATCGGCATAGCGCATCGCCGCATCGTATATGGACATCCGCTCGCCGGACGGATGATGAATGCTCACGCCGCCTTCGCTTCCCGGTGCCATCAAATTGCGAATGCGGACATTGGCAAAAGTCCCGCGCATCATTACTTCGTGGTTGCCGCGCCGCGCGCCGTAGGAGTTGTAATCGCGCACGCTGACTCCGTTTTCTTTCAGGTATCTGCCCGCCGGTGATGATGGTTTTATCGCGCCCGCCGGGCTGATGTGGTCTGTCGTTACCGAATCGCCGAGCATTGCCAGCATTCTCGCCGCGCCGATGTCGCCGCCCGTCTCCGGCATTTGCAAAAAAGGCGGCATGCGGATGTAGGTGGAATCATCGCGCCATTGATAGCGCTTGTCGTCGCCGCCGTCAATGGCATCCCACAAACCGCCGCCGCCGCTTTGATAACGCTTGCGGTAATCTTCGGGGTTTTGCGCATATCCCATTACCGCCGCTATCTCGTCTTCGGAGGGCCATAACTCGCGCAGAAAAACTTCCCTGCCGTCCGCGCCGATGCCGAGGGGGTCTTTTTGCATGTCAATGTGGATATTTCCCGCGAGGGCGAAGGCGACAACAAGCGGAGGGCTCATCAAAAAGTTGGCGCGGATGTTTTGATGCACCCGCGCTTCAAAGTTGCGGTTGCCCGACAATACGGCAACGCCGATAATGTCGTTATCGTTTATCGCCTTTTCGTAATCGGCATCCAGCGGTCCCGAGTTGCCAATGCAAGTCGTGCAGCCATAGCCGACTTGATGAAAACCCAATGCTTCCAAATGCGGCAGTAAACCGGCATTTTGCAAATAATCGCTTACCACGCGCGAGCCGGGAGCAAGCGAAGTTTTCACCCGCTTCGGCGGCGTCAAGCCGCGCTCTGCCGCTTTCTTTGCCAGCAAGCCCGCCGCTAATATCACGCCGGGGTTGGAAGTGTTTGTGCAGGAAGTTATCGCGGCGATGAGAATGTCGCCGTCGCCGATATCTTCATCCGGCTTGCCGGACGGATGACGCTTTTGCAAATCGCTTTCGCTTTTGCCATAACCGCCGTCTTTGTCTTTATACACCGCGGCAAAGGCGGTTTTTAATTCCGCCAGTGCTATCCTGTCCTGCGGGCGTTTGGGACCTGCTACCGATGGAACAACTGACGATAAATCCAATGTCAAAACGCGGGAATAATCGCATTCGGTATCCCACAAATCTTGCGCTTTGTAATACGCTTCTATCAATCGCAACTGCTCTTCGCTTCTGCCGGTGCTGCGAAAATAATCCAGCGTCTTTTCATCAGTGGCAAAAAAGCCCATTGTCGCGCCGTATTCCGGCGCCATATTGGCAATAGTGGCGCGATTTGGCACCGACAACGCCCGCGCGCCTTCGCCAAAAAACTCCACAAACTTGCCGACAACTTTTTGCGCCCGCAACATTTCGGTTATCGTCAAAACCAAATCGGTCGCCGTTACGCCGGGATGCAACTCGCCTTTCAGACAAACGCCGATGACATCCGGCGCAAGCATATAAACCGGCTGACCGAGCATCGCCGCTTCGGCTTCTATGCCGCCGACTCCCCAGCCGACAACGCCAACGCCGTTTATCATCGTGGTATGGGAATCCGTGCCGACCAAAGTATCGGGGAAAAACACGCCGTCTTTTTCCATCACGCCGCGGGCGAGATTTTCCAAATTAACCTGATGCACAATGCCCACGCCCGGCGGCGCAACCTTGAATGCGCCAAAAGCCGCCGCGCCCCATTTGAGAAACTCATAACGCTCGCGGTTGCGGGAAAACTCAATCTCCATATTCAGCCGCATCGCGTCATTATTGCCGTAATGGTCGACTTGCACGGAATGATCCACAACCAAATCCACCGGCACGCGCGGCTCTATGACTTCCGGCGGCATTTTTTTCGCCGATGCGGCATCGCGCATCGCCGCCAAATCGGCAAGCAATGGCACGCCGGTAAAATCCTGCAACACAACTCGCCCGACGGTAAAAGGCACTTCCGAATCGCGCGCCCCCTGCGGCTGCCAATCGGCAAGCGATTTAAGATGACCCTCGCCGACCGCGCCGCCGCCGCAATGACGCAACACCGATTCCAAAACAATCCGCAACGATACCGGCAAGCGCGATACGCCGCCAAAACCGGCATCCGCCAGCGCCGGCAAAGAATAATATGCCCCCTTGTTTTCGCCGCCGATGATAAGGGGTTTTTTCATTTCCGTCAGTTGCATAGTATCGCCCTCTTTTGCGGTATTATAACACTTCGCACGACAATGACGGCGGAAGAACAAAACCCACTTGACCGCATCTCGCTGCGCTCGCTGCGGGTGTTTTATGTCGCCGCGCGGCTGATGAGTTTTTCCGCCGCCGCGCGCGCGCTTTGCATATCGCAAGGCGCCGTCAGCCAGCGCGTCAAAACCGTGGAAGAACAACTCGGCACCCCCCTGTTTGAACGCAGCAACCGAAGGCAAATCAAACTGACCGACGAAGGGCGGCATTTGTGCCGCGCGCTCGGCGGGGCTTTTGATGCCATGGGCGGCGGCATTCGCACCGTCCTTTCGCGCGGCGTCAAAAGGCGGGTGGTTGTCGGCGTTTTGTCTTCTCTGGCGCACAAGTGGCTTATCCCCCGGCTCGGCGGGTTTTACCGGCAATATCCCGAAACCGAACTGGTCATTCGCGCCGTCAATCATACCGTCTCGCTTGACGGCGATGATGTTGAACTCGGGCTGGTCAATCTGCCCGAACCGCCCGATGCCGAAGATTTGCGCTGGCAGTTGCTGTGGCGCGAAAAACTCTTCGCCGTCTGCAGCCCGGCATACCTGAAAAAAACGCCGCTCGCCGCGCCCGCCGATTTGGCATCCCTCACACTCCTGCACGACGAAACCGAAATGGCAAACGAACGGCGGCTGGACTGGCAAACCTTTCTTTCGCATTTTGGCGTGCGCCGCGATGACGCCGCCCGCAACCTGCTTTTTACCCAAAGCGATATCGCGCTGCAAGCGGCTATCGCCGGGCAGGGTGTCGCTCTGGCGCGCAACGCTTTGGCTTATAACGATATCAAAAACGGCTTATTGGTCAATCCTTTCGGCACTGTCGGCGCGCCGGTCAAAACCGCTTGCTATGTCTGCGGGCGGCGCGATGTCTGGCGGCTGGACAAGATCGCCGCGCTGCGCGGCTGGCTGGCGAGCGAAGCGGCAAACGACCGCAAACAACGATAAAGCCCGGCGGCAGTGAAAGTCAGCATTATCGTCCCCGTTGCCGCCGGTGAGGAAATGTGGCGGCGTCCGTTTGAGTGGGATATTCCCGCCGACTGGCAACTTATCATCGCCGCCGCGCCAAACACCAAAACGCCGCCAATAACCGGCAACAAAGCCCGCTGGCTGGCTTGCCCGCGGCAGGGGCGCGCCGCGCAGATGAATGCCGCCGCCGCTTGCGCCGATAACGAATGGCTTTGGTTTGTTCATGCCGATACCGTTTTATGCGCCGATACCTGCCAAAAACTGCGCGCCGCCATCGGCGATTATCGGCAGCCGGATACCGCCAAAACGCCCATTCTTTATTTTGATTTGCGCTTTGTTGATGGCGGGGCAAAAATGCGCATTAACGAATGGGGCGTGCGCTTGCGCTGCGCGCTGTTTGGCAATCCTTTCGGAGACCAGGCGTTATGTTTGACGCAGGCGGCGTTGCGGCATATCGGCGGTTATGACGAAGATGCGGATTATGGCGAAGACCATTTGTTGGTTTTGCGCGCCCGCCAAAAAGGCATCGGCGTGCGCCGCATTCCCGCCGCCGTCGGCACAAGCGCGCGCCGCTATCTGCGCGAAGGATGGTGGCGGACGGTGTTGCTTTACCGCCGCTTGTGGGTGCGGCAATATCGCAAGGAACGCCGCCGATGACCGAAACAAAAGGCGCGCTTGCAGTTTTTGTCAAAACGCCCGCGCTGTCGCCGGTAAAAACGCGCCTTGCCAAAAGCATCGGCAAAGCCGCCGCATTGTCGGCATACCGCCAATCA
>JBPCWZ010000213.1:0-3431 GCA_051009015.1 Gammaproteobacteria bacterium
GCAAACAAAAACGCCTTTTCCGGCGGCGAGGGAATCGGCTTTTATGACAAAAGGCGGGCGGCGGGCGGCGCACCATTTTGCTACTTGCGCGGCATCTTCGCACACGGCAAAAGGCAGTGTCGGAATGCCGTTTGCGCGCATCAGGGTTTTGGCGTATATCTTGGAATATTCTATTCTGGCGGCTTTTTGCGAAGGACCAAAAACCGCCAAACCTTCGGCGCGCAAAACATCCGCCGCCCCTTCGGCAAGCGGCACTTCGGGACCGATGATAACAAGGGCGATATCCCGCTTTTGGCAAAAGGCGGCAAGGGAATGATAATCGCCGCCGTCAATCATTTCCGGCATCGCAAACGCCTCACAACCGGCACTGCCCGCAGTCATAAAAACATCGGCAACAAGCGGCGAGCGCATCATCGCCACCGCCAAAGCATGCTCCCGCCCGCCCCCGCCGATAATCAAAACCGCCGCCGTCATCTGTGCATTATCCCGCAGTTGCCGCCCTTTTCGTCATTGCCGCCCTTTCGTCATTACCGCAAAAGCGGGAATCTGACGGGGCATTTTCGTCATTCCCGCGTAGGCGGGAATCTACAAACCACCGCTATTTCAATTCCGGCATAAAATCCACCGGCATTTTGCCGTCATTGTCACGCGCATGCACATCCGCCCCCGCTTTGACAAGGGCAAGGGCGGTTTCGGTTTTACCATGTCCCGCCGCGACATGTAAAGGAGTCCAGCCACCTTTCATTTTTGCCTCAATATCCGCCTTCGCATTGACAAGGGCGAGGGCAATTTCGGTTAGACCATTCCCTGCCGCAACATGCAAAGGCGTGAAATCATCGTTGTTTTTTGCGTGAATATTCGCCCCCGCGTGGGCTAGGACGGATATTGCGAAGGCTTGACTATTCCTTAATGCGATATGCAAAGGCGTATCGCCATGGTTTTCTTGCGCGTCAATATCCGCCCCCGCTTTGAGAAGGTGAGATATAATTTCGGTCAAATCGCGCGATGCCGCGACATGCAGAGGCGTCCAACCTTGGTGATTCGTCTCATTGACATCCGCCCCGCGGCTAATCAAATCCCTGACGGTGAAGACATCGCCGACATACACCGCCTCAGACAGCGAAATGTCGCCAGCCAAAAACTTATCCAAAAACTCAAACATCCGCGTGCCTCCTTTGCTTTTAGCCTACTTATAGGGATTATCATCTTCCTTTGTCGGCAGGGCGCATATCACTATGAACCCGACAAGATACCCAATGAAAGCAAACACAATTATCAATGCTTGCTCGTCACTCAGGGAATTCTTCGCAGACAGAACATTTGAGACAAACCCGAGAGCCACCACGGGAAAGGACCAGACAAAGCCATGTCCGGCGTCCTGCAGTCGTTGCATCAGGAAACACCAACTTGCGACACCGCACCCCACCAACACGATAGGGGTGATTTTCGTCTCTATCGCCGATACGATGATGGTCAGGGCAAAGAGTGCCCCTTGGTAGGCAAGATGCTTGCCGCGCGGCAAAGTGCCCTTTATTATCGGCGATTCAACTTTTTCGGTCATGGTTTTGCTCCCTGTTGCGTTTGTTGTATTCCGGCGGCAAGACACCCTGCCACCCGCAACGCGGCATTTTAACACAAGATTCCCGGCTTTTACCGATGGATTCCCGCCTGCGCGGGAATGACAATGTTAAAGCCCTGAAAGGGCGTCCTGTTCACAGCACGGGGCAACGCCCCGTGACGGCATTACCCATTAATCAAGCCCTGAAGGGGCGTCCCTTTCTTTTGCAGGGCAAAGCCCGGCAAAAATCCCGCCGACATCATCATAATCAGCGCCATTATTTTCGGTCGCCCTTTCAGGGCTTGTTTATTTAATACGCCGATTCACGGGGCGTTGCCCCGTGCTATGACCATGCCGCCCTTTCAGGGCTTTTATAACGCGCCGCTAATCGCGCCGGTGGATTCCCGCCTGCGCGGGAATGACGAGTGTTATTCGTTTATCCATTCTTGCCATACCGCAATGCCGCGTTTGATATCATCGGCGCTAATGCCGCTGAATGCAAAGCGGATATGTTTGGTATCGGCATCTTCGCCAAAATGCTCGCCGGTGCAAAATGATACTCCCGTTTTTGCCAAACTCTCGCGCATAAGCGCATCGGCATTTGGCAGGTTTTTGCGCCGCAATAAACCGGAAATGTCGGCATAGACATAAAAGCCGGACGGCGGCGCTGTGGCAATAATGCCGTCAATCTTTTGCAATGCGCTTATCAACATATCGCGGCGCGCTTGCAACTCTTTGACCAATGGCGTTATCAGCGGCGGCAGTGATTCGTCGCGCAATACTTCGCCGACCGCCTGCTGGATAAAATGCGCGGTGCACGATTCCATATTGGTATTAAAACGGGAGATGGCATCGGCGACATCCTTCGGCGCAACCGCCGCGCCCAAACGCCAGCCGGTCATGGCGAATTGTTTGGAGCAGGTGAAGAGGGTGATAGTCCTTTCAAGCATATTTGGCAATGATGCAATGCTGTCGTATGCGCCTTCATAGCGGATATGGTTGTAGGCGTCATCGCTCAGCAGCCACAAATCGTTGTCGCGGGCGATGGCGGCGATTTCGGCGATTTCATCTTTTGACGCCGCCGCGCCGGTCGGGTTGTGATAGTTATTAAATATCAGGGCGCGGGTTTTTGATGATACCGCCTTGCGCATCGCTTCGGTATCCAAAACAAAACCGCCGCCCGTTTTTGCGTGATAGCGGTAAGGTTTTGCAATGCGATTAAGATAGCGAATCTGCGATGCATAAATGGGAAAGCCCGGCAGGGGGTATAACACTTCATCGCCCGGGTCTGTCAATGCCGACAAAAACTTGCCGATAACCGGCTTGCCGCCCGGCTGTACCGATATGTTTTCGGGTGTTAGTTTAATGCCGCGCTCAATGCCGAGGACGCGCGCAAGTTGCTCGCGCAAAAGGGGCGCGCCCGCGCCGGGGCAATAGCCGTTTTTGCCGTTTTTTATCGCCCGGGCGGCGGCGCGGACAATCGGCTCGGGCGGCGGAATATTCAAATCGCCAAGATGAAAAGGAAAAACTTCCCCGCCATTCGCCCGATGTTTTGCCGCCATAGCGGCAACGGCAAATGCCGTTTCGGTGCCGAGGTTTGCAAGTTGCGCGGCAAGTTTCATCGCAGTGCCTTTTGCTTTTCGGCTTTGCGGCGGCGGGTTGCCGCTGCTTTGTCGGGTATGCTGTAACTTTTGGCTTTGGTCAGGTTTTGCGCCATCAGCCAAAAGTCGGGATGCCATTCGTTTGACGATTCTTCCAACTTCGCCCACAAATCCGCCATCGTGCCGCTGCCTTTTTTGCCGTTGCATTTGCGGCATAATGCCTGCGTGTTGTCTTCGGTCAATAATCCGCCGCGCGATTTTGGCTCTATGTG
>JBPCWZ010000214.1:0-6754 GCA_051009015.1 Gammaproteobacteria bacterium
GGCGAAAGATGCCAAAGGGGCGGAAGCGAAAGCCGAAGCCAAAACGACAAAAGCCGAAAGCGGCGTATAATAGGACTTTTAACGGCGCGATGTTTTTCAGAAAAAAGAACCGCTTGCGCGAAGCCGCGCTGTTTTCCGGCTGGCTGGTGCTGGGCTTTGTTTTGTTGTCGCTTGTCGGCTATTCTGCGGACGACCCGGGCTGGTCGCTCAGTATCGGCGGCGAAGGCAAGGTTGATAACTATGGCGGTTATGCCGGGGCTTTTGTCGCCGATGTTTTGCTGTCGCTTTTCGGGCGCAGCGCCTTTTTGTTGGCGGGGATTTGCTTGCTGGCGTGGCATGTTTTGTTGCGCCGTTTGTTTGGCGGCGGCGAAGGCGGCTTGTCATGGCCGTGGATAACAAGCGGCGTTATCCTGTTTATATTGTCGGCATCGGCGATTGAATATTTGCGTTTTTATGGCGGCGGCGAAAGTTTGCCGGCCGGTGCCGGAGGTTTTATCGGCGCGGGCATCGGCAGCGGAATGATGAAAATATTCGGCTTTGCCGGTGCGGCATTAATTCTAAAAGGCGTGTGGATGATAAGTTGTTCTTTGGCGGCGGGTTTGTCGTGGCTGGCATTGTTTGAGGGTATCGGCGAAATGCTGGAACGATATGCCATCGCCGCTTTTAATTCAACAAACACACTCATCGGCCGCTACCGCTCCGAACAAATCCGCGCCCGGCGCGATATTGATGTCGGCAAAACTTTGCAGGCATTGCGCCGTCCGGCGGCGGAAAGGGCGCAGCCGGTTGAGCCGATTGTGGCAAAACCCGCGCCCAAAAACCCGCCAATAACAAACCCGCAAATGACGCTGCCATCGGTCGGCAAACTGCCGTCAGTTGCCCTTTTGGATCCCTATCCGGATGACGGCATTAGCGTCAGCGCTTCCGCCTTGCAGCATAACTCGCGATTGATAGAAAAAAACCTGCTGGATTTTGGCGTGTCGGTTTTGGTTGAAGGGGCGTATCCGGGTCCTGTCATTACCCGCTATGACATTCGCCCGGCGACCGGCGTCAAAGGCGCGCAGGTTGTCGGTTTGATGAAAGATCTGGCGCGGGCGATGTCGGTCGGCGGCATTCGCATTTTGGAGACGATAGAAGGCAGGGATTGCATGGGTTTGGAAATACCGAACAATAACCGCCGCACGGTATATTTTTCGGAACTTGCCGCCGAGTTTCCCCGCTCGCGCGCCGATTTGCCGCTGGCTTTGGGAAAGGATGCATCCGGCAAGCCGGTCATTGCCGATTTGGCGGGAATGCCGCATTTGCTTGCGGCGGGGGCGACGGGGTCGGGCAAATCGGTTTGCATTAATGCGATGCTTTTGAGTTTGCTTTATGCCGCTTCGCCGGAAGATTTGCGGCTGATTCTCATTGACCCGAAAATGCTGGAGTTGTCATCTTACGACGGCATTCCGCATCTGATGGCGCCGGTTGTTACCGATATGGCAATGGCGCCCGCCGCATTGAATTGGGGGGTCGGCGAGATGGAGCGGCGTTATGCGCTGATGTCCAAAACCGGCGCGCGCAACATTGCATCCTATAACAAACTGGTGCGCGGCAAATCTTCGCAAACGGCGGGCGAGGAACATAAGGTTTTGCCGTTTATCGTCATCGTCATAGACGAACTTGCCGATTTGATGATGGTAGCGGGCAAGAAAGTGGAATTGACCGTGAGCAGATTGGCGCAAAAAGCCCGCGCCGCCGGAATACATTTAATATTGGCAACGCAGCGCCCGTCGGTTGATGTCATTACCGGATTGATAAAGGCAAACATTCCCAGCCGCGTGGCTTTTCAGGTAGCGTCCAAAGTGGATTCGCGCACCATCATAGACCAAAGCGGCGCCGAGAGTTTGCTCGGCAAGGGCGATATGTTGTATCTTCCGGCGGGCAGTGCATTCCCGCGCCGGGTGCATGGCGCTTTTGTATCGGACAGCGAAGTGCAAAGGGTTGTTGAAGATGTCAAAAAAAACCCGGGCGCCGGAGATTATGCCGTGGATTTTTCCGACACTCCCATACCGGCGGCAAGCGGCGCAAATGGCACGGGCGGCGCAAATGCAAACGGCGGCGAAGATTCGGGTTTATACAAACAAGCGGTTGAAGTGGTATTGGAAACCCGCCGCCCGTCCATATCCCTTGTGCAGCGCAAACTGCGCATAGGATACAACCGCGCCGCAAGGTTAATAGAAGAAATGGAAACAGCAGGATTAATAACCCCCCCCGACGACACCGGCACCCGCAAAATAATAACCGGCGGCGGGAAATAGCCCGAATCAGGGTTGCCAGCCGCCACTTTGGATGAAAGTGATGCGGAATTTCTGATATGCCTTGCTCCGCCGCTCAATGATGAAGATGCGCATGGTTTCATCGTCAAAGGAATAAATGATGCGGTAGTCGCCGACTCTGAGCCGATATATTTCGGCATCGCAACCGGACATTCTGCCCGCTTGTGGCGGCAGTGGGTTGCTCGGCAAATTTTCAAGACGCGACCATATTTTTCTCCAGTCCGAATTGTTGGCACGCTCCAATTTATCCATAAAGCGGCCGGCTTGGCGGGAAAAGTTAAGTGCCAAAGGCATCGCGCATCCTGCGGATGAAAGCGGCGTTTTCGGCGGGGGTGAGGAATCCTTCTTTCTCGGCTTTTTGCCATTGCTCAATGCACCAGCGGTCTTCCTCTTGTTCGGCGAGTTTGCGTATCATCCTTTCCAGTTTGCGGTAGACGCGGGCGTCCAAGACAACCGCGGCGGGTTTGCCGTCAAGCGTTATGGTTACCGGCGCGGACTTTGCGGCATCCACAACGGCGGTGAGTTCGCCTTTGGCGGCTATGGTTGCCGGTTTTGCCGGTTTCTTGGGCGCGGCGGGCTTGGCGATTGTCGCCGAAGTTGCGCGCACCCGCTTGCCGCCGCGGACAACACGCAGCGCCAAATTCGCAGTGGCAGTGTTGGATGGCATTGTGCGATGATTATAACGCGTTTTGGCGGATTGTCAAACCGGGCGGTTTATTTGTCGGCTATTAAAGATGCCCAGTCGCGGGTGCCGAACCAGTAGTTGTAGCGCGATTGCAGCCAGCCGTTTTCGGTGTGCAGGGTTATCCAGTTGTTGAGGAAGTTGAGCGCATCCGGGTCGCCTTTGCGCAGTGCCATTGCCGCCGGTTCTCTTGTCAGGGTCTTGCCTGCAAGCGGGCGATAGAGTTTGTCGGGGAAATCCGCCACCGAATGCGCCGGTTGCGGGCTCATCGCCGCCATCGCATGCGACCTGCCATTGACGACATCAAGGCGCGCCGTCGCTTCGTCGTCAAACTGGCGGATTTGCGCTTTTGGCAAATGCTTTTGTACAAACTCCACCGGCGTGGAACCGCGCCGCAGGGCGAAGACAATCTCCGGCTTATTAAAATCCTCCAATGACGACATTCCGCTCGCTATTTGCTTGCTGGCAAACAAATCCATCCCGTGACGCTGGTAGGGAATGGTGAAGTTGACTTGCAAGTTGCGCGCCGGTTTGACCGACATTCCGCTGACAATAAGGTCAAACTTGCCGGCGAGCAGCGAGGGAATAATGCCGTCCCATGCCGTCGGCACTATCTCCAATTCCACGCCCATATCCTCGGCGAGTTTTGCCGCGACATCCGGCTCAAAGCCGACAAACGCGCCATCCTTGTCGCGCATCGCCCAGGGGACAAAACTGCTCAACCCCACGCGCAGTTTGCCGCGGTCGGTAATGTCGTCTATGACGCTTTGCTCCGCCGCCGCGTGCGCCGCAAGGGCGAGCGGGGCGATTAGTGCGATAATGCACGAGATGATTTTTTTCATTGCCGGTTCCTTTCTTCTGTTGTGGCGTTAAGACGCCATTATAACAAACTTTTCGCCCGCCGCCGCCTGCGCGCCATGCGCGGTGCGCTGGGCGATATTGTGCCGAGCGCCGTTGTGCTTTTTATTGTCGGCTTTTTGGTCTGGCGCGGCGTTGATAATCTGGAATACAAATGGCGCTGGCGGCGCATTCCCGGCTATTTCCTGCGCGAGGAAGAGGGAGAATGGATTGCGGGCCCGCTGCTGGAAGGGCTGGCGCTAACTTTGCAAATATCGGCGCTGGCAGCCCTTGGCGCTTTGGCTTTTGGCGTTTGCGCGGTCGGCGCATCGTTTTGCCGGATGCGCTCGCTGCGGATGCTTGCCCGCTGTTATACCGCGCTTATGCGCGGGACGCCTTTGCTGGTGCAGTTGTATCTTTTTTATTTTATGTTTGGCAATATTCTGGGCTTGGAGCGTTTGGCGGCGGGCGTTTTGGCATTGGCGCTTTTTGAGGGCGCTTTTGCCGCCGAGATTATTCGCGCCGGAGTTGCCGCCGTCCCGCGCGGGCAAGTTGAAGCGGCATTGTCGCTAAACCTGCGCCCCGCCGACAAGTGGCTGCGGGTTATTCTGCCGCAAGCGGCGCCTTTGGTGCTGCCGCCTTTGGCGAACTTGTGCGTGTCGCTCATCAAGCATTCTTCCATTGTCACCGTCATCGCCCTGGGCGATTTGACAAACAACGCCCGCAATCTGGCGACCGAAACCTTTCTTACTTTTGAGATATGGTTTTCGGTCGGCGCGCTTTATGTGTTGTTGTGTTTTCCGGCGGCGCGCCTTGTCGCCTTTGCCGAGCGCAAAATGCTGCGCCGATGGATGCCGCAACGATGAATGATTTGATGACAAACAAGCGCGGGCAAAACCGGCATAACCGCAATGCCCGCCGGCATATCGGCGATTTGCTTGTTATCCTTGTTGTTTTTGCCGCGCTATTTTGGCTTTTGGCAAAAGCGCAAGGCGTTTCTTACAAGTGGGATTGGCCCGCTGTCGGCGGTTATCTGATAGCCCCGGACGGCGACGGCGGGTTTTCCGCCGGTTTGATGCTGGAAGGGCTTTTGACAAGTTTGCGTTTGCTTGTCTGGGGCGGGATTATCGCGATGATTATCGGGCTTGCCGCGGCTTTGGCTGCGCTTTCGCGGGTTGCGGGTTTGCGCTGGCTGGCATTGGTTTATGTTGAAAGTTTGCGCAACCTGCCGCCGATTGTTTTTATGTTTATCTTTTATTTTTTCATCAGCGCGCATGTTTTGGGCGGCGGCTTTTCGCAAAGTTTGCCCGATGACGGCGGCTTGTTGTGGCGGGTTTTGGTCGGAGAGCCGAGGTTGGCGGAAAACTTCATCGGCGGCGCGTTATGTCTGGGCGTTTTTGAAGGGGCGTTTTTTGCCGAAGTATTCCGCGCGGGAATAGCCGGTGTTTCGCGCGGGCAATGGGACGGGGCGCATAGTGTCGGTTTGGGAAGATGGAAAACGCTGCGCCTGATAATCCTGCCGCAAGCGGCGCGCAAGATAGCCGCCCCCGCAGCGGGGCAAACGGTTTTGTTGATAAAAGATTCGGCGATATTATCGGTGATATCGGTTGAAGAACTTGCATTCAGCGCGCAGGAAACGGCGGTATCCACAAATCAGGTTTTTGAGGTTTGGATAATAGCATCCTTGTTTTATTTTGCCCTGTGCTGGCCCCTTTTGCGCGCGGCTGCCGCATTGGAAAAGCGGGCGCGATGACGATGGGCAGTTGATTACCTGCGCCGTTTTCCTTAAGAATACGCGCTAATCGGTTTTCTTGTAAATATTCTGGCGCGTACCGACCGCCAGTATCTCCAAATCATCGCCATCAACAAAATAAACGATGCGCCCGTAATCGCCGCCGAAAGCAATTCGGTAAGTGCCTGCGGGCATGTTTTTCATCGCTTTGGCGGCGGGCGGGACGGGATTTTGTTGCAATTCGCTTATTCGCTTGTGCAAACTTGCGGCAATGCGGGCATCGGAGTGTAGAATTTTTCGGGCGTTCTTTTCCGCTTGGCGGACAAATCTAACCGCCATGCTTTTGCCTCGCCGCGCCGAGTTCGCGCATAAGCGCATCGCTTTCCGCGCGGCTGACAAAACCTTGTTTTTTGGCGCGGCGGGCTTTTTCGGCCCATTCGCGGTCTTCGGCTTCTTCCATAAGCGCGGAAATGGCGCGCAACATCCGGCGATAGCGGCTTGTGCTCAAAAGCACGGCAACGGGCTTGCCTTTGTGCGTTACGGTCAGCGCATTACGGCGGGCGGACGCCAACACCTCGGCAAAAGGCGCACGCGTCATTGCCGCCACCGAGAGCATCTTCGGCTCTTGCGGCTTGCCCGGCGAACTTTTCGCCGTTGTCAAAACAGATTGCGTCAAACCCGACATACCGAAACTATACCACATCCGCCGCCCCAAAAAGATACCGCCCGCATTTTTCGGCGAAAAGGCGCGGGGGCGGGAATGGCAAAGATGGGCGGGAATGGTGGTTTTTTTCGCACGGCGGGGGATTTTTTTTTGGCGAGTTTGGCAAAACGGGCTTTTTTTGGTTTATAATGTTTGGCATGTTCGCGGGCATGTTTGACATTTGTCATTTATCATCCTACGGCGCACGGCGCACGGCGCACGGCGCACGGCTGAGACCTTTGGGCAAACGGCTTTTGCCGCTTTTGTCATAATCCTCGCCGGCTTTTGCACTTTGGCTTTTGCCGACAGGGCATCGGCGCAAGTGCCGCAAGAGTCCATTATCTATTCGGCGGAGCCGAGCGATTTGGTCAGCGTCACCGCCGACGGGCAGTTAATCGTTTTGGAACAACCCGCCGCCGGTTTGATGACGGCGACGATTTACGGCAGATATACGCTTTTTGAGGGCGAGCGCGCAGTTGCCA
>JBPCWZ010000215.1:0-6253 GCA_051009015.1 Gammaproteobacteria bacterium
AGGGCGACACATTCCGCATCGGCATCGGCAAACAAACAAGCATAAGCCGCGGCGATATGGTATTAAGAATAAACCAATCATCAAACCCGCAAAAAGACGAAAGCACACAAGCGATGCACAACCGCGGCTATCGGACAACAGAGCAGCGGATAAGTTTGGCGGAAGAATCCCCGCTATTTTTCGCCATAGGATACGCCTTCACCCCCGGCGACAACTCCCAATTGGCAATAGCATTAACACACCGCCGAGAGTCCCCCTCCGCCCTGTCAATCAATTGGCGCTGGGATTTTTAATGACAAAAAAGCATAACGATATGCGGGATTAGTTGCTTTTTCGGGCGCGGTTTGTGCTACTATCTATTTCGGTTATCATACAACAAAAGGAGAGCCGCTCATGAAAAAATCGTTTCGCATTGTCAATGCCCTGCTCGCGCCGCTTTTGGCTTTTACGCCGCTCGCGCTTCCGGCACACGCCGACGGGCATACCTACCCCGAAAAGCCCGTCGTCCTCTATATCTCCTATGGCGCGGGCGGCGCGACCGACTATCAGGCGCGCGATGTTACCGCTCCGGCGGCAAGAGAGTCCGGCAAAGGCGGCATCGGCGCGGCGGTCAATATCGTCAATAAACCCGGCGCCGGCGGGCGGCGCGGCTGGAATGAGTTTGTCAATACCGCCAAACCGGACGGCTATGAACTCGCCGCCTACAATGTGCCGCATTTCATCGCCCAATCCATCGGCGACCGGAAAAAGCCGTCTTATAACACCGGCAATCTTGAACCCGTCGCCAATTGGGGGGCGGACCCGGCGGTGCTTATTGTCTCCAAAGACAGCCCTTTCCGGACTCTTGCCGATTTGGTCGGTTATGCCCGCGAAAACCCGGGCAAACTAACCGCCAATGGCGCGGGGACGCTGACCGGGCATCACATAGCATTTTTGCAATTCCAAAAAGCCGCCGGTATCAAAATGGCATATGTGCCCGACCCCAAAGGCGGCGCGAATGCTTTGGCACAAGTCAAAGGCGGGCATGTCAAAGCCGGTTTTAATAACTTGTCCGATGCCTATCGCAGCAAGGACGAACTTCGCATTTTGGCGGTTGCGGCAACGGCGCGCAATGGCGATTTTCTGCCCGATGTGCCGACTTTTGCCGAGCAGGGTTTTGATGCGGTTGATGATTCCAGCGTCAACTTTCGCGGCGTGATGGCACCGGCGGGGACGCCGCCCGCTGTTTTGGAGCAGTTGTCGGCGGATATGACGGCGATGTTTTCCAGCGGCAGAGTCAAGAAAAAGATGAAACTTGCCGGTGCGCCCCTGCGCGTGATGACTCGCGCCGAAGTGCTGCAGATGTGGGCGCAGAGAGAGAAAGACCTGCGCGCGCTTTTGGCAGATTTGTAAAAAGCCCGCGCCCGCCAAACTTGCGGCAGATGCCCGAAGTATCGGCGATTGTCGCTCGCGCCCGGGCGGCGCAGCGGGAGTTTGGCGAAAACGCGCGGCAGGAAGATCTTGACCGCGCGAGTGTCGCCGTTGGCTGGGCTTTGTTGAAGCCGGAAAACAACCGCCGCCTGTCGCAAATGGCAGTGGCGGAAACCGGCTTGGGGAATGCCGCCGACAAGGAAATCAAAAACCGCCGCAAAACGCTGGGCTTGTTGCGCGATATCCGCGGCAAAAAGACCGCCGGAATCATCCGCGAATATGACGGCATTAGCGAGATATCGCGCCCGGTCGGCGTTGTCGCGGCGTTGACGCCATCCACAAACCCGCTGGCGACACCGGTCAATAAGACCATAAACGCGCTTAAGTGCGGCAATGCCATCGTCCTCGCGCCGCCGCCGAAAGGCGCGGGAGTCGGCAGTGAGTTGCTGGCGTTAATGCGCGAAAACCTGCAAAAGATTGGCGCGCCGCCGGATATTGTGCAGATGCTCCTGCCGCCGGGCAAAGCGGCAACGGCGGAGTTGGCGCAACTTGCCGATTTGGTCGTCGCTACCGGCTCGCAGCGCAATATCAAACTCGCGATGGCAAGCGGCACGCCTTCTTTGGGAGTCGGCGCGGGCAATGTCGCCGTGATTATTGACGAAAGTGCCAATGTCGCCGATGCCGCCGCCAAGATCGCCGCTTCCAAAACTTTTGACAATGCGACTTCCTGCTCGTCCGAAAATCATCTTATTATCGTCAGCGATGTTTATGACAAAATGCTCGCCGCCTTGCAAGATGCCGGGGGGTTTTTGCTGGATGACAGCGGCAAAAAACAACTTGCGGCAAAGTTGTGGCAGGATGGCGCGCTTAACCGCGAACTTATCGCCCGCGATATTGGCGTTTTTGTCCGCGAAGCGGGTTTGCCCGCCGCGGCGGCAAAAGCGAAGTTTGTTATGGCGGAAGAAGACGGCGTTGGCAAAGAATATCCGTTTTCGGGCGAGAAGTTATCGCTTGCGCTGACTTTGTATCGCGCCGATAACTTTGCCGCCGCCGTTTGCCGTGTGCGCGAGTTGTTGGAATATCAAGGCGCCGGACATTCTGTCGGCATCCACACCCAAAGCCAAAGCCGCCCGCCGGAGTTGGGCTTGTCTTTGCCGACATGCCGCGTTATTGTCAATCAGGCGCACTGCTTTGCCAATGGCGGCAGTTTTGACAACGCCCTGCCGTTTTCGCTGTCAATGGGCTGCGGGAGTTGGGGCAAAAACCAGTTTGGCGAAAACCTGAACTACCGCCATTTTCGCAACATTACCCGCGTAGTGCGCCCGATACCGCCGAAAGAAGCGGACGAAAACACCATATTCGCCGACTATTGGAATGTCGCCGGGCGGGATTGACGGGACTGTTCGCGCTTTGCTTGACAAGCGGGCGCGGGAGGATGGCGATGCGCCTTTTCTTATTGTGCCCGATGGCGGCGGCGTATTCGGCTATCGCGAATGGCAAACTTCCCTGCGCGCATTGGGCGGGTTTTTTTCGCAAGTACCGCGCGGCGAAGTTGTCGCGGCGATGGCGACAAACGGCATCGCCGCCGCACAAACACTTTTGGGCGCGCCGTATCACGGGCGGGTGGCGTTTGTGATAAACCTTGCCGCCGGTGATTCGCAAATCGCCTATAAATTGCAGCATAGCAACTGCCGCCTTGCGCTTGCCGACGAAGGCAACTTTGACCGCTTGCAAAAGATTATCGCCGATAACAAGTTGCCGGTAAATCTGGCAAAGGCGGGCGAGGGCGGTATTGAATATGCGCGCGGCGGAAAAGACAAAGCGGGCGGGGCGGACGAAACAGATAACGGCGAAAGCGAAGATGCTCCGTCATTACTTATCTATACCAGCGGCACGACCGGCAAGCCCAAAGGCGTTTTGCACAGCCACAAAAGCATGCTCGCCGGAGGCATCAATACCGCAAAAGCCCACGGGCTGACAAGCGGCGACCGGGCGCTTTGCGTTTTGCCGCTTTTTCATATCAACGGGCAGTGCGTTACCATCTTCGCGCCTTTGGTCAGCGGCGGGTCGGTTGTTTTGCCGCCGCGGTTCAGCGCGCGGCATTTTTGGCGGATAGCGGCGGAAAACGACTGCACATGGTTTAGCGCAGTGCCGACGATTATCTCCCATCTTTTGCATCAGCCGCCGCCTTCGCAAACGCCGCCGCTGTTGCGTTTTGGCAGGTCCGCCTCTTCGGCTTTGCCGCCGCAAACGCACCGGCAGTTTGAAAAGCGTTTTGGCTTGAAGATAATAGAAACGATGGGCTTGACCGAAACGGCGGCGCAAATCCTGTCAAACCCGATGCCGCCCGCCGCCGGCAAGTTCGGCTCGCCCGGTGTTGCCTTTGGCAACGAAGTTGCGATTTTTGACGACAAGGGAGAACAATGCCCGCCCGAAGCGGAAGGCGAAATTGCCATCCGCGGCGACAATGTAATGCTGCGTTATTTGCACGACGAAGAAGCGACTGCGGCGGCGATAAACGGCAAAGGATGGCTGTTGAGCGGCGATTTGGGAAAGATGGACGGCGAAGGGTTTGTGTTTGTTACCGGACGGCGCAAAGAGTTAATCATCAAAGGCGGCGAAAACATCGCCCCGCGCGAGATAGACGATGCCCTGTATCTGGCGGCAAATGTCGTTGAGGCGGCGGCTTTTGCCCGCCCGTGCCAAACCTACGGGCAGCGGGTTGAGGCGGCGGTTGTCTTGTCAAAGCCGAATGCGCACAGCGAGGCGGAGTTGATAGATTTGTGCGCCCGGCAGGTGGGGGCTTTCAAGGCGCCGGAGCGCATACATTTTCTTGCCGAACTGCCCAAGGGACCATCGGGCAAAGTGCAGAGGTTGAAACTTGCGGCGCAGTTTGCAAACGGCGATTAACGCGCCGCCGGTTATAGAATAATGACAATATGCCCGCCGGATTACTTTTGGACAGCATTCATTCGCCGCATGATTTGCGCCGCCTTGCGCCGGAACAACTGCCGCAACTGGCGGGCGAAGTGCGCGCCGAGATATTGCGCGTTGTCAGCGAAGTCGGCGGGCATTTGTCGTCCAATCTCGGTTCGGTGGAACTTGCCGTTGCGCTGCATTATATTTTTGACACGCCGCGCGATGCCATTGTCTGGGATGTCGGGCATCAAACTTACGCGCACAAAATATTGACCGGCAGGCGCGCGCAACTGCGCGGCATACGCCAAAAAGGCGGCATCGCCGGTTTTCCGGTGCGCGCCGAAAGCGAATACGATGCTTTCGGCACCGCGCATGCATCAACTTCCATATCGGCGGCGCTGGGCATGGCTGTCGCGCATCAAAGCAAAGGCGAAAAGGATAAGGATGAAAAGCGGCGGCGGGTTGTTGCGGTTATCGGCGACGGGGCGATGTCGGGCGGGATGGCTTTTGAGGCGCTGAATAACGCCGGGGCGATGACCGATGTTGATATGCTTGTCATACTCAACGACAACGAAATGTCCATATCCCCCGCTGTCGGCGCGCTGAACAACTATCTGGGGCGCGTTCTCGCCAGCCGTTTTTATAACCGCATCCAAAGCGGCGGCAGGAAGATGCTGGCGGGAATGCCGGCGGTGCAGCGTTTTGCCCGCCGCGCGCACGAGCATCTAAAGGGAATGGTGCTGCCCGGGACTTTGTTTGAGGAGTTTGGTTTTAATTATATTGGCCCGATGGACGGGCATGATTTGTCGGCATTGGTGCCGACTTTGCGGGCGTTGCGGGCGGCGCGCGGCGCGCAGTTTTTGCATATTGTCACCGTCAAGGGCAAGGGTTTCCAAAAAGCCGAAGCCGACCCGGTTTTATATCACGGCGTATCGCCTTTCAAGCCCAAGGACGGCATTGCGCCGCTGAAAGTGGAAAAAGAAGACAAGCGGGCGGCAAAAGCCCCGTCCTATTCGCAAGTATTCGGCGATTGGCTGTGCGCCGCCGCCGCCCGCGATTCGCGCCTGATGGCTATCACTCCGGCGATGCGCGAAGGGTCGGGTTTGGCGGAGTTTGCCCGCCGCTATCCGCGCCGTTATTTTGATGTCGGCATAGCGGAGCAGCACGCGCTGACTTTTGCCGCCGGTTTGGCATGCGCGGGCAGGAAGCCGGTTGTGGCTATCTATTCCACCTTTTTGCAGCGCGCTTATGACCAACTGATACATGACATTGCGCTGCAGAACTTGCCGGTGGTTTTTGCCATAGACCGCGCGGGCATTGTCGGCGCGGACGGCGCGACTCATCACGGCGCTTTTGATTTGAGTTATCTGCGCTGCATTCCGCGGATGGTTGTGATGACTCCGGCGGACGAAGCGGAACTGTGGAAGATGCTGGATACCGCGCTGTCTCTGGAATGTCCGGCGGCAGTGCGCTATCCGCGCGGGGCGGGCGCGGGCGCATCTTTGCCATTGCCGACTTCGCCGCCGGAGATAATCCCCGTCGGGCGCGGCGTGATGTTGCAAGAAGGCGAAGATGTTGCATTATTGGCTTTTGGCACAATGCGGCATATCGCGCAACAGGCGGCAAAAAATCTCAATGCCGCCGTTGCCGATATGCGTTTTGTCAAACCATTGGACGAGGAGTTGATAGTGCAAGTTGCCGATAAATACCGGCTGATAGCGGTAGTGGAAGAAAATGTCGTAGCGGGCGGGGCGGGGTCGGCGGTTGCCGAAGTGCTGCACCGGCACAATAAATCAAACCGCGTTTTGCAATTGGGTTTGCCGGATGTTTTTGCCGGGCATGGCAAAAGCGAAGAGTTGCTGGCGGAATGCGACCTGACCGCCGAAGCCATCATCGCCGCAGTTCAAAAGGCGCTTGGCGAAAA